>NZ_KV823842.1:0-6130 GCF_001815995.1 Dietzia sp. HMSC21D01
AGCCTCGCCCTCGTCGTCCTGGCCGGCACCGCGGTGGCCGCGCTCGGCGCGGTGCGGGTCCATCTCCTCCGACGCCGGGGACTCGCCTGGGCGGACGTGGGGCTGCGGCGGCCGGACCGCTCGCCGTGGCATCTGGCGTGGCAGATCCCGGCGGTGACGGCCGCCGGCGTCGCCGCGTCGATGCTCGTGCTCCTCCCGCTCGGCGCCGGGCCGGACGAGGCGGACGACCCGGGCGGACACGCGATCGCCGCCGACTTCATCGCCGGCGGGCCAGTCCTCGCGGTGCTCGGACTGCTCACCGTGGCCGTGCTCGTCCCCGTCGCGGAGGAGGTCGTCTTCCGCGGCGTCGTGCTGCCCGCCGTGCGCGCGAGGCTTCGGGCCGGCGCCGGCATCACGCTCGCCGGGGCGGTCTTCGCGGTGGTGCATCTGATGCCGCCCGCGCTGCCGTACCTGTTCGTCCTGGGGGTCTCCCTGTGCGCGATGGCGGAGTGGTACCGCTCGATCGTGCCAGGGATGGTACTGCACGGCGTGAACAACGCGACCGTGTTCGCCGGAGTGCTGGCAGCGGCCGGCGCCGCCTGACCGCGACTGGCCGCGGCGGGCGCCTTCAGGCGAGGAGAGCGGAGACGAGCAGCAGGATGGGCAGGGCGCCGAGGGTCGTCAACACCGCGGAGTCGCGGGCCAGCAGCGTCCCATGTCCGTAGCGGGTGGCCACCACCAGCACGTTCTGCGCGGTGGGGAGCGCGGCGGCGACGACGACGGTGAGGAGTTCGTGGTCCCGCATGCCCAGCACCCACACACCGATCGCGTACGCCAGCACCGGGTGGGCGATGAGCTTGAGCCCGCTCGCGAGGAAGATCTCCCGCCGCGGGGAGGCGCCGGCCTCGAGGACCTTGACGCCGTAGAGCGACATCCCGAACACCAGCAGGGCGCCGGGTACGGAGATCTGGCCGACGAGGTGCACCGGCTCCAGAAGGGAATCGGACGGCGTCCAGGGCAGCGCGGCCACGACGACGCCGGCGAGCGCGGCGAGGACGATGGGCGACCTCACCGACTGGAGAAGCGCGCCGAGTGCACCGCCCCCGCTTTCCGCGCCCTCCGCGCGGGCGGCCCGCTCCAGCACCGCGATGGCGATCGGCTGCAGCACCACCACCTGGAAGAGCAGCAGCGGCATGACGAAACCCAGGTCTCCGAGGACGTACAGGGCGATCGGGATGCCGAGGTTGGCCGAGTTGACGTACCCGGCGGACAGCGCACCCACCACCAGATCGGAGGCCGGGCGTCTGAGCCAGAGCCGGGCGATCACCATGTAGAGGGCGGCGATGATGATCGCCGAGACCGCGGACACCACGAACACGCCGGTGAAGACCTGGTCGAGGGTGGTGCGGGAGAGGGAGTCGAACAACAGTGCCGGCGTCGCGACGAAGAAGACGAGCCGGTTGAGCACCAGGCGCGCGTCCGTGCCGAGGACCAGGGTCCGGGCGAGCAACCAACCCAGCGCGACGAGCGCGACGATGACAGCGAAGCCGTTGAGGACGCCGGCCACTGGCGGACTCCTAGATCGGGGGAGGGGCGGTAACGCCGATCGGGGTCGTGCGCTCCTTCTCGAAAAGGAGACACGACCCCGATCGGGTTGCTGTTGCCTGAGTCGGCGGCTAGGCGCCGCGGGCGGGACGGGCGGTTCGGTTCGACCGCGCCGAGCTGTGACTCAGCGGCTGGTGAACGGCAGCAGGGCCATCTCGCGGGCGTTCTTGACCGCGACGGCGACCTGACGCTGCTGCTGCGGCGTGAGGCCGGTGACGCGGCGCGAACGGATCTTGCCGCGGTCGGAGATGAACGTGCGGAGGGTGTTGACGTCCTTGTAGTCGACCGTCTCGATACCCGCGACCTTCAACGGGTTCTTCTTGGGTCGACGGCCCTCCTGGGCACGGATCTTCTTGGACGGGGTGCTACGTGCTTTAGCCATGGTTACCTACTCACCAGCTCGACTTAGTGACACCGGGGAGCTCGCCCCGGTGGGCCATCTCGCGCATACGGACGCGGGAGAGGCCGAACTTGCGGATGTAGCCGCGCGGGCGGCCGTCGGCGACGTCGCGGTTGCGCACCCGCACGGGCGAGGCGTCACGCGACATCTTGTTGAGAGCGGTCTGGGCCTCGAGACGGGCCTCGTCCGTGGTCTCCGGGTTCTTGATGATTGCCTTGAGCTCGGCGCGGCGCTCGGCGAACCGGGCGACCTTGGCCTTGCGCTGCTCGTTGCGCGCGATCTTGGACTTCTTGGCCACGGGTCAGCGCTCCTCTCGGAATTCGACGTGCTTACGGACGACCGGGTCGAACTTCTTGAGGACGATGCGGTCCGGGTTGTTACGACGGTTCTTGCGGGTCACGTAGGTGTACCCGGTGCCGGCCGTGGACTTCAGCTTGATGATGGGGCGGATGTCGTTACGGGCCATCTCAGATCTTCTCCCCACGGGCACGGATGCGGGCCACGACGGCCTCGATGCCATCGCGGTCGATGGTCTTGATGCCCTTGGTGGAGACGGTCAGCGTGACGCGACGACCCTCCGAGGGCAGGAAGTAGCTACGACGCTGGATGTTCGGGTTCCAGCGACGGTTGGTCCTGCGGTGTGAGTGCGAGACGGACTTGCCGAAACCCGGCTTCCGTCCCGTTACCTGGCAATGCGCCGACATGGCGTGGTTCTCCTTCCGCCCCGTCCATCGGTGGCGCGCGGCGGGGTTCGCGTCCCGACACGGCCTGAGCCGTGCGGGGGCGTACCGCCACGTCGCGAACACCGTGAGGGGCGATAGCAAACGTGCAGACAACAGCGATGGTCTAGTTTACGGCCCGACCGCCTGAAACGGTAATCGGCACGTCAGCGCCGCATTCGGCGCCCGGGGATGCCGTCGCGTGACGCTCGAATTGGGTGCCCGGCCATCCTACGGGTACGATCTTTCGATGCGTGTGCTGACACCGGAATCCCCGGTTCGGCCACTGGCACTTGCGCGCCCCTGTCGGGGCGAGCGCCAGACCCACAGACTTCTACCGAGCTAGAGGGATCCAGTATGAAGAACGACATCCACCCCGACTACCACCCGGTGGTCTTCCAGGACTCGGGCACGGGCACCAAGTTCCTCACCCGTTCCACCGCGACGAGCTCCCGCACGGTGGAGTGGGAGGACGGACAGACCTACCCGCTCATCGTGGTGGACGTGACCAGCGAGTCGCACCCCTTCTGGACCGGTGCGCAGCGCGTCATGGACACCGCCGGCCGCGTCGAGAAGTTCCAGCGCCGCTACGGCAACCGCGCCCGTCGCGCCAAGTGAGACGCGGGGCGTCCGCGCCCCGGTACACCTCCTAGACCCCGAGGACGATAACCATGGCAGTTCCCAAGCGCCGCCTCTCGCGCGCCAACACCCACTCCCGCCGCTCCCAGTGGAAGGCCGACAACGTCGCCCTCCAGGAGACCAAGATCGACGGCCGCCCCGTGGCGCTGCCGCGTCGGCTGGTCAAGGCCGCCAAGCTCGGCCTGATCGACCTCGACCGCTGAGTCGCCCCTGAGCGCTGTCAGTCGATTACTGCGGCGCTGGCAAGCGCCGCACGCACACGCCGGTCACGAGCCCGGCAGGTCCCCACGGACCTGCCGGGCTCGTCCGCGTCGACAGCGGGTCCGCGTCCGGCTGAGCGGTTCCTCAGCCGGGATTCAGGCGGGTGGGCGAAACTTGCCTCCATGAAGATTCTCGTGGTGGACGACGACCAGGCCGTACGCGAATCGCTCCGACGCTCTCTCACGTTCAACGGGTACGACGTGGAGCTGGCGGGCGACGGGGTCGAGGCGATCGAGCGGGTCGACGCCAACCGGCCGGACGCCGTGATCCTCGACGTCATGATGCCGCGTCGCGACGGCCTCGAGGTCTGCCGAATCCTACGTAGCCGCGGCGACGACCTCCCCGTGCTGATGCTCACCGCGCGGGACGCGGTCTCCGAACGTGTCGCCGGTCTGGACGCCGGTGCTGACGACTACCTCCCCAAGCCGTTCGCGCTCGAGGAGCTCCTGGCCCGCCTGCGCGCGCTTCTGCGTCGCCGAGGCCCCGACTCCGGGGAAGCCGACGAGGTCCTCGAGTTCGAGGACCTGCGCATGGATCTGGCGACCCGCGAGGTCAGCCGGGGCGAACGTCGTATCCAGCTCACCCGCACCGAGTTCTCCCTGCTGGAGCTGCTCATGCACCACCCGCGCCGGGTGCTGACCCGCAGCCACATCCTCGAGGAGGTGTGGGGCTACGACTTCCCGACGTCGGGTAACGCGCTCGAGGTCTACATCGGCTACCTGCGTCGCAAGACCGAAGGTGAGGGCGAGAGCCGGTTGATCCACACCGTCCGCGGTGTGGGATACGTGTTGCGCGAGACGCCGTAGTGCCGGCCCGCGCGATGCGGACGAGAACCGCCCCGATCTCTCTGCACCAGCGGGTCACGTTGCTGGCCGCGAGCTCGGTCGGGGTCGCGGTGGCCCTGATGGCCGTCGCGGCCTACTTCGTCGTGTCGGGGTCGATGTACAGCGATGTCAACAGTCGGCTGCAGCAGCAGGCCGATCAGCTGGTGAACAGTCAGTTGGCCTCCGAGTTCGCACTGCAGTCCCGCAGCACCCTCATCGCGCTGCGTGCGTTCAACCCCAACCTCGACGCCCAGATCGTGGCCCCCTCCGGTGTACGGACCGCGACCGGCGAGCCGTTCCAGATCGGCGGGCCGGAGATCTCGGTGGTACGAGGTGAGTCCGATTCGAGCCTGCGGACCTCCGGCGGCAAACAGATCTACGCTGTCGGCGTCCGGGACGGCTCGACGCTGATCCTCGCGCAGGATCTCGGCCCCACGCGCGCGGCGCTCAACCGACTGGCGATCGTGTTGACGCTCGTCGGCGCGGCGGGCATCGCCCTCGCCGCCGTGGCCGGGACGGCCGTGGGTCGCACCGGGCTGGCACCGGTCGCGCGCCTTACCCGGGCGGTGGAACGCATCGCCCGGACGGACGACCTGCGGCCCATCCCCGTGGCCGGTGACGACGAGATCGCGCGCCTCACGAGCAGTTTCAACCAGATGCTCGTGGCCCTGGGGGAGAGCCGCGAACGCCAGGCCCGCCTCGTGGCGGACGCGGGCCACGAACTCAAGACCCCGCTGACGAGCCTCCGGACGAACGTCGAACTGCTCATCGCCGCGAGCCGCCCCGGCGCGCCGTCCATCCCGGACGCGGATCGCAGTGCGCTCGAGGTGGACGTGATCGGCCAGATCTCCGAGCTCAGCCAACTGGTCGGGGATCTCGTCGAGCTCGCCCGGGAGGACTCCGGCGAGGTCGAGCTGGAGCCGGTCGCCGTGTCGGAGGCCGTCGAGCGGGCACTCGAAAGGGTGCGCCGCCGTCGGCACGACGTGGAATTCGACGTCGAGTTGACGCCCTGGTATTCGTATGGCGACTCTGCGGGGATCGAGCGTGCGGTGCTCAACGTGTGCGACAACGCGGCCAAGTGGAGCCCCCCGGACGGCACGGTGACCGTGCGGATGCGGCTCGTGTCCGACGCGGTGATGGAGCTGACGGTGTCGGACCAGGGCCCCGGAATCCCCGAGGAGGACAGGGAGCTCGTGTTCGAGAGGTTCCACCGGTCCCGCGAGGCCCGCGGCATGCCGGGTTCCGGTCTGGGGCTGGCGATCGTGCGCCAGGTGACGACCCGGCACGGCGGGACGGTGGAGATCGGTGACGCCGAGGGCGGTGGCGCGCAGGTGCGCCTCACCCTGCCGGGCAACGAGCAGTTCCCCAACTGACCGACGTCGGATGCTCTCGCCGCCCGGCCCGGGTGGGTTTCAGCGGACACACAGGGCGGTTCAGCGGAAGCACAGCGTGGTCGGGGATCATGGTGGCCATGGAGAACGAGAACGGTCGGGGCCCGGGAGACCGGGGCCCCGGAGACGAATGGGCGCCCGGATCGCGCGCAGGCCTCGGCGGATCCCCTCAGTGGCAGCCAGGACAGAACCCGTACACGGGCCGCGACCCGAATGCCGGCCGGTTTCCCCTCGGCGAGCAGCGTCCGCCCGGACCCGGTGGGCCGGCTGGCCCGGCCGGGGCGGCTGGCCGGCCTCAGGGATGGGGCGACG
>NZ_KV823843.1:0-6585 GCF_001815995.1 Dietzia sp. HMSC21D01
GGTGACACTAAAACTTGTGGAAGTCAGGTCGAGAGCGCGCCCCTGTCCGGATGGCCGAGACGTTCCTTGCCAATGGCCAATAGGTAGGTGACCCGTGCCAGGGTTACTGCGACGGGGTGGATGTCCATACCCACCACGTGGGCGCACACCTGGATGGCGGCGGACCCTGCTGAGTGGCCGGCGTCTTCGGCGGCAGCTAGATATCTTCGACCAGCGTGGAACAGGAAGGTGCCGGAGCCGCAGCTGGGGTCGGCCACGCGGGCAGTGAGCGGATCGTCGATGGTGTCGGCTACGACACGGTCAGCCAGCCAGTCAGGGGTGTAGTACTCGCCTAGTCGTTCCCGTTCCTCAGCGGGTATGACGGACTCGTAGAGGATCTTGAGTACGTCGTTCTCGACGTCTGCCCAGACGAAGCGGGAGATGCGGCGGGCAAGCTGCATAACGAATCCCTCGCCGCCATCGACCTCGAGCACCCAGTCGAAGAAGTCCTCTTCCACCACTCCGTGGATCTGGGCTTGGCGAAACTTGCTGCCGGTGAGCAACTCCTGCGGGGTTAGGGCCTTGCCGGGCGAGGTGTCGAATCCGATCGCGGCATGGGCGATGATTTCGGCGCTGAGCACGAGCAGGGTGTGGTTGATGAACAGCTCTTCGTCGTCGACGAACTCCGCTCCGAACGAGGTTCGCAACAGCTTGGCCCACAGTTCACGTTTGAGCTGGACCTCACTGGACCCAGCGTTGTCGCGGTACAGGTCCAGTAGCCGAACAATATCAATCTGATGAGCTGGCGAGTCGACGCCGAGACGGTCTTCGATCTCCTTCGGGAGCGGCGCGATATCCGGTTTGGTCGCTAGAGCCGACTCAAGCCAAACGATCAGCCGGTCAGCGGCTGTATCTGGATCCGACAACTGGAGACGTGACACTGGTACGAGTTCGTCATCGATGAGGTCGTAGAGCCGCCAGCTGACGCCGTCAGTAAGGATCCCGAGGAAAGGAACTCCCGCCATACGGCTACGGGTGGCCACGTAGCCGCCGAGCTGCTCGAGCGCGGCTTGGAGATCGGTCTGTCCCAGATCCCTCTTCGTCTCGATGATTGCTTGGCCGAAGCGGATGTCGATCCGCCGCTTCGATCCGTCGCCCATCGGATCCTCGAGAACGACCCCGGCATCGTCGAGGCCGATGTCTGCGGCCAGCAGGAGGGTCTTGATCGACGACTGGATGTCAGCCTCTGTGTGGACGCCGCCTCGCAGCATGTCCCGCACAGTTGTGTTCACGAGTGCAGCGGTAGAGGACACGCAAACGCCTTCCATTTGAGTGGCCTCTGATCCTTTCAGGCCAGTCGGACGCTAACAGGGGCGGGCGCCCTGCAGGTCCTCCGCGTGGTATTTAATCTTTGATCCGCCCCGGGAGCTTCGTACACAGATTCTATACTGATTGAAAGAGTCCACCTCCTGTTTGGAACAGGCTCTCGCTGTAGGTCACTAGTGGCAGGCGAGGAGGGTCGAGGCGCCTACCGCCGGGTCGTTGAAGTACACCCGTACGGCGCGTCTAAAGGCATCCCGCTGTGTCACGGGGCGTGTTTCACCGTCTTCGAAACAGGAGCCGCTGGGGTCTAGAGGAACAACCACACCGCTGGTCGGCATCCCAGATGCTGCGCCACGAATGCGCCTCGCATCGTTTGGCTCCACGATGTCCTGCCCCGCAAAGAGCCGGGCCCAGCCGCTTACCGCACTAGAAGGCAGAATCTCGCACTTTCAGGCAATTCTCAGCAGTCCCAACCAATCCCATTAAAATTGGCTCAAAATCCCAGAATCCCAAGATTTCGACCCAGAATCCCAACTTTCGCCTTGCGCGGCAGCTACAGCCCTCGCGCCATGTCCACGAAGCGCGAGTAGTGGAGCTGGTGCGCGACCGTGATCGTGGACGTGGGACCGCCACGGTGCTTACCGAGGATCAGGTCGGCCTCACCGGCACGCGGGTCGTCGCGCTCGGACGCGTCCGGGCGGTGCAGCAGCATGACGATGTCCGCGTCCTGCTCCAGCGAGCCTGACTCACGGAGGTCGGAGACCTGCGGCCGCTTATCGGTACGCTGCTCCGGCCCACGGTTCAGCTGCGATATCGCGATCAAGGGCACGTCGATCTCCTTGGCCAGCAGTTTGAGCTGACGGGAGAACTCCGAGACCTCTTGCTGACGCGACTCGACCTTCTTCCCCGAAGACATCAGCTGGAGGTAGTCCACCACGATCAGGCGCAGATCGTGCTTCTGCTTGAGCCGACGGGCCTTGGCACGGATCTCCATCATCGTCATGTTGGGCGAGTCGTCGATGAACAGGGGCGCCTCGGAGATCTCACCCATCCGCCGGGCCAGCCGCGTCCAGTCCTCGTCGCTCATCTTGCCCGACTTCATATCGGACAGTTTGACCCGCGCCTCGGCGCTCATCAGACGCATGACGATCTCCGTGCGGCTCATCTCCAGCGAGAACACCACGGAGGCGAGCCCGTGCTTGATGGAGCAGGACCGCATGATGTCCAGGCCGATGGTGGAGTTGTGCGTGGGGATCGCCGTGGGCCCCGCCAGGTACAGGTGGTCGTCGGCGGCCACCTCGATGCACTTGACCGGCACGCTCGAGGCGCCGCGCACGTCCGTGATGAGCCGCGCCGCCCGGCCGGAGTCCGGGTGCTCGGGGACGACGATGCCGAAGTCGCAGACCAACATGAGGGTGTCCAGCGACTTGGTGGTGACGACCTGTTCGGTGCCGCCCATCTCGATACGCCACTCGTGCTCGGCATCGGCCACCAACTCGGTGCCGTCGTTGAACCGCACGGTGAAGCAGGGGCGGTCCTCCCACACCTCGGTCACGGCCACGACCTCGGTCGGCTGCCCGTCCGCGCCCAGCACACGGTCCCCCACCGCGACCTCGCCCATGGTGGTCTGCCCGTCCGGAGTCGGCAGGACGGTGTCCAGGGCGAGGGCCTTACCGACGCCCGGACGGGCGGCGATGATGATCATCTGGCCGCCGTGCAGGCCGTTGGTGACGGCGTCGAGGTCAGCGAACCCCGTGGGAACACCCTGGGCGAGACCGCCCGCGGTATGGATGTTGTCGATCTCGTCCATCGTGGGCTGCAGCAGCTCCTCGATGATGACGTAGTCCTCGGTGGTGCGGCGCTCGGTGACCTCGAAGATCTCCGCCTGCGCCCGGTCCACGACCTCGGCGACGTCCGAACCCTCGGACCCCGAGTAGCCGTACTGCACGATGCGGGTACCCGCGTCGACAAGACGACGCAGTACCGCCTTCTCCGCGACGATCTGAGCGTAGTACCCCGCGTTGGCCGCAGTGGGCACCGTCGAGATGAGCGTGTGGAGGTAGGGCGCACCACCGGCACGACGGAGATCCCCCCGGCGATCCAGCTCGGCGGCCACGGTCACCGCATCGGCCGGCTCCCCGCGCGCATACAGGTCGAGGATGACGTCGTAGATGGCCTGATGCGCCGGCTTGTAGAAGTCACCCGGCTGGATCTCCTCCACCACGTCCGCGATGGCATCCTTGCTCAGCAGCATGCCGCCCAGCACGGACTGCTCAGCGGTGAGATCCTGCGGCGGGGTACGGCCGAACTCGCCTCCGCCACCCTCGTCGGGCTGAGGGGGCAGCTCGCCGGGACCGTCGTATCCCGCCTGGGCCATGACCGCTCCTCTTCCACTGTCGAACTCGATCACCCGCCCGGCCCCGACTGGGAACCGGCGAGCGACCCCTTCACTGTAGGGCACCGACACGACACACCCGGAGTTGCGCCTCCAGCCTTATCCACAGGCTTCTCCACATTTGCGGGAGGGTGTCTGTGGAGAACTGTGAATGGTTGGAGGTTACGCAGGGCCGATGGGCGTATCACTGTGGATAAACGGTGGAAAGCCCAGGCCAGTTCCCACAAAACCGCTGGTCACTGGTATCGGTGCAGGTCGGAGGGCCCGTGGAGAACCTCGTTTATCACGTCACCAACCGGGACACAATAGATAACGAAAGATGAATGCGACGGATCCGAGATCCCGCCGGACCCTCGCCTTTACAGCTAGTTATCCACAGGCCGTCCACAATGGCGAGGGCCCCGGTCGTCACTGTGACGACCGGGGCCCTGCGCGGTGTATCAGGCGGGGACGACCTCGACCGCGACGCGCGCGGTGGTGTCGTGACCCAGGTCGACGACGACGTTGTGGCTGCCGGTCGCCTTGATGTGCTCCTTGGGCATCTGCACGGAGCGCTTGTCGAGCGTGGGGCCGCCGGCGGACTTGATGGCCGCGGCGACGTCACCGGCGGTGACGGAGCCGAACAGCTTGCCCGTGTCGGAGGTCTTGACCGCGACCTTGACGTCGGTCATCGACTCGAGCTTCTGCTTGAGCTCGTTGGCGTGATCCGAGTCGCGGACCTCGCGGGCCTCGCGGGCACGCTTGATGGACTCGATCTGGCGCTCGGCACCCGGGGTGGCCACGATGGCCATCCCGCGCGGGAGCAGGAAGTTACGACCGTATCCGCCCTTGACCTCGACGATGTCGCCCGGCGCACCGAGCTTGTCGACGTCGGCGGTGAGGATCAGCTTCATGATCCGTCTACCTTTCTTTCCTCCGACGGACCCGACCTGGGCCGGAGACGTCGCGAGGTCATGTCTCATGCTTGTGGGGTGGGACGCCGGCAGCGCCCCGGGGAATCGACCCGATCTAGAATGGGGGCTCGTCGTCCATGCCGCCGAAGCCACCGGAACCACCGGCCTGCGGGGCGCTGCCCCACGGGTCGTCGTTCTGCTGGCCGCGGCCCTGGCCGCCGCCGTAGCCGCCCTGCGACTGACCGCCGCCGTAGCCACCCTGCTGGCCACCGCCCTGGAAGCCACCACCCTGCTGGCCGCCGCCCTGGAAACCGCCGCCCCCGCCGCCTTCGCGGTTGGTGCGGGTCACCTTGGCTGTGGCGTACTTGAGGGACGGGCCGACCTCGTCGACCTCGACCTCGTACACCGTGCGCTTCTCGCCCTCACGGGTCTCGTACGACCGCTGCCGAAGCCGGCCGTTGACGATGACGCGCATGCCCTTCTGCAGCGACTCGGCGACGTTCTCCGCCGCCTGCCGCCAGACGTTGCAGGTGAGGAACAGGCCTTCGCCGTCCTCCCACTGGTTGGTCTGCGAGTTGAAGCGACGCGGCGTGGAGGCGATCCGGAAGTTCGCCACCGCGGCACCCGACGGCGTGAACCGCAGCTCGGGGTCCGCGACGATGTTCCCGACCACCGTGATGGGGGTGTCGCCCTGTGCCATTCGCTTGTCCTCCGTGTTTCAGGCCTGGTGTGGATGGTGATCGGAGGCCGACCGACCGCGCCCAGAGTACCGGGGTGGTCGGACAGTCCGGGTCACTTGTCGGCGCGCAGCACCTTGGTGCGGAGAACGTTCTCGTTCAGACCGAGCTGGCGATCCAGCTCCTTGACCGCGTCCGGCTCGGACTTGAGCTGGACGACGGCGTAGATGCCCTCGTTGAGCTTGTTGATCTCGTAGGCGAAGCGGCGCTTCCCCCAGACATCGACCTTGTCGACCGATCCACCCTCTTGCCGGATCACGTTGAGGAACGTGTCCAGCGACGGCGCCACGGTGCGCTCGTCGAGACTGGGATCGAGGATGACCATCACTTCGTATTGACGCATGGGACCTCATCACCTCCTGTGGACTACAGATTCGGCCACGGTGTCTCCGTGGCAGGAGGGTCGTTGCGTCAGCAACCGCTCAAGGCTACCCCGCCTGAACTCGGCTGACGAAATCACGCAGGAGCGCCGCCCCGCCCCCGTACGGCTCAGAGGTCCTCGAGCCGGACGTACCCGTCCTCCACCGCGCGCAGCAGCAGACGCACCTTCGTGCGTGCGGGTCGGCCCACCGCCTCGTATTTGGACCGGACCCGCTGGATGTAGGTGCTCACGGTCGAGTCGGCCAGGAACAGCCGCGCGGTCACCTCCCGTTTGCTGTCCGACGCGAGCCACGCGACGAGGACCTCGACCTCGCGCTCGCTGAGCTCGGGCCGGTTCGCCGCCGCGGGTGAAAAGTGAAGTGTCGCCGTCATGGTGCCCTCCGTCTACATGAACGTGAGTTCATCCTGAGGAGTCGAACGGCACGCGTCGACCTCGTGCGAGATGTCCGGACAAGTCCGTACGCGGGCGTCGTCCGTTCGCATGAAATACCAGCTTCTGCTGCGGTTTCCGACCCCGTACACCCGTGACCTGGCCGTACGATGTTGACCGTGGACACCACCCGCGGGGCCGGCAACCCGACCGACGATCGATCAGTTCCCTCTCAGGTTCAGACCCGGGAGGAGCTCGGTGCAGCGCTCACGGCGCTCCGCGTGTCGGCCGGTCTGTCGGTCCGTGACGTGGTTCGGTCGGTCCCGTCGCTGACCCTGGGGACCGCGTCGGGATGGTTCTCCGGCGGGCACGTGCCCACCCGCGCGAGCGAGTCGACGCTCGTCGAGATGCTCCGCCTCCTCGGCGTGGACGACGCCCCGGCCATGGAGGAGTGGCGGGCCGCGGTCGAGCGGGTCCGCTCCCTCCCCGGCCCGCGCCGCACCCGCC
>NZ_KV823844.1:0-1022 GCF_001815995.1 Dietzia sp. HMSC21D01
GGGCTCTGATCGATCAGAGTGGTGCCACGCTCGAGGTGTCGCTGCCCGGCACTCCGGTGCTCGGGCGAGAGCAGGACCCCAGCGCACTGGTCGACACCATTCGGTGTCATATGGATCCCCTGGTGGACGCCTGCGTCGAGGCCGGCACCATTACCCGGCGTGCCGCTCTGGGAGGGGTCGCGGCCTCGTGCGCCGGCGCGTTCGGGGCGGCACACCGGACCGCGGGCGGCATGCGGCGCCCTGCGGTCGAGATGGATGCCGATTTGGTGACCCGAGCGTTGTCCGATCGACCTCTGGTGACGATGATCCGGCTGGGTGACCCGCCCATGCTGGTCCACGACCGTCATACGTGCTGCCTGATCCGACTGGGAGCGCAGCGGTCCGAGTGCGAATCGTGCCCCCAGATCCCGGAGGAGCAGCGGCGCGGTCGGCAACAGCGCCGGCCTGAACGCGGCCGGGTTGTTACGGGGAGTGTCCGATGACCCGCGCGTCGGTGCGCACCCGGTCACGGGCGATCGCCGATGACACTTCACCGGCGTTTCGCTCTGCCCGCAGGCTCCCGCCGATCCCGCTGGCAATCGTTCTCACTGTGTTGACGGTGGTCAGCGTCGTGAGTTCGGTCGCGTTCGGTGCTGAGCACATTCCGGTGGGGGATGTGTGGCGGACGGTGTGGGCGGCCGTGGTCGGGGGTGAAGCCGAGCGTGCACACTCCATCATCATTCTTGACCTGCGGTTGCCCCGTTCGGTGCTTGCCGCGTTGGTGGGGGCGGGTTTGGCTCTGGCCGGGGCGGCGATGCAGACCCTGGTGCGCAATCCGCTCGCCGAGCCGTATCTGCTTGGGGTGTCCGCGGGTGCCGCGGTGGGCGCCACCGCGGTGATCACCCTGGGGTTTCTCGGCGGTCTGGGCGTGTGGGCACTGTCGGGTGGGGCGCTGCTCGGGGCGTTGGGTGCCACAGTGCTTGTCTACGCGGTGGCCAGTGCCACCGGTGGTCTCACCGCGTTGCGGCTGATCCTGGCCGGGG
>NZ_KV823845.1:0-20227 GCF_001815995.1 Dietzia sp. HMSC21D01
GATGCCGCCGGGCTCGGTGCCCGCGCCCTGGGCCATGTCCGCCTTGCCGCCGCCGCGGGCGCCGAGTGCCGGGGAGATCGCCTTGACGAGGTCGCCGGCCCGGAGGCCGCGCTCCTGGGCGGCCGGGGTGACGGCGATGACGAACGGCACCTTGTCCTGGCCGGGTGCGGTGAGGAGGACGACGCCCGCGTCGGAGCCGAGGCGGCCCTTGAGGTCGGACGCGAGGGTGCGCAGGTCGCCGGCGGCACCGCCGGGGGCGCTGTGGGCGAGGAACCGGACACCGTCGAGGTCCTCGGCCGAGGCGAGCAGGTCGCCGGCCTGGGAGGCCAGCTGGGCCGCGCGCAGCGACTCGAGGGCCTTCTCGGTCTCGCGCAGCTTGGCGGTCAGCGCGGCGATGCGGTCGGGCAGCTCGTCGGCGGGTGCCTTGAGCGAGGTGGCGAGGCCGGACACGAGGGCACGCTCGCGGGCCTGGTGGCGGTAGGCGTCCATGCCGACGTAGGCCTCGACACGCCGGATGCCGGACCCGACGGACGCCTCGCCGAGCAGGCTGACGGGGCCGATCTGCGCGGAGCTGCTGACGTGGGTGCCGCCGCACAGTTCCATGGAGAACGGGCCGCCGATCTCCACCACACGGACCGTGGACCCGTAGTTCTCGCCGAACAGGGCCATGGCGCCCATGCGCTTGGCCTCGTCGAGGGTGGTCTCGATGGTGTTGACGCCGTAGTCGGCGTCGACGGCGGAGTTGGTGACCTCCTCGATCTGGGCGAGGACGTCGGCGGGGATCGAGCCGGACCAGTTGAAGTCGAACCGCATGTAGCCGGGCTTGTTGAGCGAACCGGCCTGGACGGCCTCGGGCCCGAGGATCTGGCGCAGTGCCGCGTGGACGAGGTGGGTGGCCGAGTGGCCCTGGGTGGCGCCCTTGCGCCACTCGGGGTCGACGGCGGCCGTGACGATTTGCCCGGCCTCGACCTCGCCCCCGGTGAGGACACCCTTGTGGATCCAGAGCTTCTTGCCGATCTTCTGGACGTCGTCGACGCGCATCTGGAAGCCGGCGGTGGAGATCATGCCGCGGTCGCCCAGCTGGCCGCCGGACTCGGCGTAGAACGGGGTGCGGTCGAGCACGAACTCCACCTCGTCGCCCTCGCGGGCCACCGCGACGGCCCGGCCGCCGGAGACGATGCCCAGCAGGCGCGACTCGTCGGTGAGGTCGGTGAAGCCGGTGAAGACGGTCTCGCCGGCGTCGAGGAAGTCGCGGTAGACGGACAGGTCGGCGTGGGCGTGCTTCTTCGCCTGGGAGTCGGCCTTGGCGCGGGCGCGCTGCTCGGACATGAGCGAGCGAAAGCCCTCCTCGTCGACCTGCAGCCCGGCCTCGGAGGCCATCTCGAGGGTGAGATCGATCGGGAACCCGTGGGTGTCGTGGAGGGCGAACGCCTGCTGGCCGGAGAGCACCGCGGCGCCGGACCGGCGGGCGGACTCGGCGGCGCGCTCGAAGAGTTGGGTGCCGGACTCGAGGGTCTTGAGGAAGGCGGCCTCCTCGGCCACGGCGATCCGTTCGATCCGCTCGTAGCCGGAGACGGTCTCGGGGAACGAGGGACCGATCGCGTCCCGGACGGTGGCCATGAACTCGGCCATGGTCTCCCCCGTCGCGCCGAGGAGGCGCACGGAGCGGACGATGCGCCGCAGGAGGCGACGGAGGATGTAGCCGCGGCCCTCGTTGCCGGGGGTCACGCCGTCGGAGATGAGCATGTAGGCGGTCCGGGCGTGATCGGCGATCACGCGGAACCGCACGTCCGAGGCGCTGTCAGCGCCGTACTTCGCGCCGGACAGGCGCTCGGCGGTGTCGATGACCGGGCGCAGCAGGTCGGTCTCGTAGACGTTCTCGACGCCCTGGAGCAGGAAGGCCACGCGCTCGACGCCCATGCCGGTGTCGATGTTCTGCTTGGGCAGCGGGCCGAGGATCTCGAAGGAGTCCTTGCCGGAGCCATCGCCGCGCTCGTTCTGCATGAACACGAGGTTCCAGATCTCGATGTAGCGGTCCTCGTCGGCCTCCGGCCCGCCGTCGACGCCGTAGGCCGGTCCGCGGTCGTAGAAGATCTCCGAGCACGGTCCACAGGGTCCGGGCACGCCCATGGACCAGTAGTTGTCGGCCATGCCGCGCCGCTGGATGCGCTCTTCGGGCACGCCGATCACGTCGCGCCAGATGCCGTACGCCTCGTCGTCGTCGAGGTAGACGGTCACCCACAGCAGCGCGGGGTCGATGCCGAAGCCCCCGTCGTCGAGTGAGGACGTCAGCAGCGACCACGCGTGGCGGATGGCCCCTTCCTTGAAGTAGTCGCCGAAGGAGAAGTTGCCGGCCATCTGGAAGAAGGTGTTGTGGCGGGTGGTGATGCCCACCTCCTCGATGTCGAGGGTGCGCACGCACTTCTGGATGGATGTCGCGGTGGCGTACGGCGGCGTCTCCTGGCCGAGGAAGTAGGGCTTGAACGGGACCATGCCGGCGTTGACGAACAGCAGGTTGGGATCGTCCAGGACCAGTGACGCGCTGGGGACCTCGGTGTGTCCGGCGCGGACGAAGTGGTCGAGGAAGCGGCGCCGGATCTCATGGGTCTGCACAGGGGGCCTCACTGGTCGTCTACGGGTGGTGTCGGGCGAGAGTCAAGACTACCGCCGCGCGGGTCGGCGCCCGGGAACGAGGTGGGGCGGGCCGGGATGCGCTGCGGGCGGGGTGAGGGGCCGCCGGGCTGGGGACGTGGTCCCGACGACGACGACGAGGGGCCGCCACCCGGAAGGGACGCGGGCGCCCGCTCCACCGGTCCGGCGGAGGGGCGCCCGGGCTGGCCGTGTGCGGCGAGAGGGTCGGTCAGCGCGGCATCGGGGGCAGGATGATGCCGAAGTTGGCGGCGGTGATGAAGGCCTCCTGCGGCAGCAGGCCGAGGCTGTGCGCCCCGGTGCCCCAGACGCCGACCGAGGTGGCGACGCCGACGAGCGTCGAGAAGATGCTGGCGAGACCGGTGAACATGAGAACCTCCGAATGCTGATGTGGACACAACATCCTGCCTGCTCAGGCAGGAAATATGACTTTCACACAGTTCTCAGGATTTGGCCAGGCTTTGCCGCGGGGGTCCCCTGGAGCCCGTCCCGGCGTGGCCCCCGGGCGCGCCTCAGTCCCGGATGATCCGGCGGAGTTTGTCGACCCGGGCGGACAGCTCGCGCTCGTGGCCGTGCGGCCCGGGCTCGTAGTAGTCCCGCCCCACCAGCTCGTCGGGCGGGTACTGCTGCGCCACGACCCCCGGCGCCGCGTTGTGCGGGTACCGGTAGCCCACCCCGTTGCCGAGCCCCTTGGCCCCGGCGTAGTGGCCGTCCCGCAGGTGCTTGGGCACCTCGCCGACGCCACCGGCGCGGACGTCGGACATGGCGGCGTCGATGGCCGCGATCACCGCCTTGGACTTGGGGGCGGTCGCGAGGTGGATGGTGGCCTGGGCCAGCGCGAGCCGGCACTCCGGCATGCCGACCTTCTGGACGATCTCCGCCGCCGCGCTCGCGGACAGCAGCGCGGTCGGGTCGGCCATGCCGATGTCCTCACTCGCGTGCACCATGAGCCGCCGGGCGATGAACCGGGGGTCCTCCCCCGCGACCAGCATGCGTGCCAGGTAGTGCAGCGCGGCGTCCACGTCGGACCCGCGGATGGACTTGATGAACGCGCTCGTGACGTCGTAGTGCTGGTCGCCGTCACGGTCGTAGCGCACGGGGGCCGCGTCCAGGCTGAGCTCGACGATCTCCGGCGTCACCACGCCGTCCGCCGCGGCCCCGGCCGCGGCCTCCAGGATCGTCAGGCTGCGCCGCGCGTCCCCTCCCGAGAGCCGGACGATGTCCTCCGCCGCCGCGTCGGTGAGCTCGACCCGCCCCGCCAGCCCCCGTTCGTCGGAGACCGCGCGCCGCAGCACGGCGGCCACCCCGGCGTCGTCCAGGCCCTGCAGTTCGGCGATGAGCGACCGGCTCAACAGCGGCGCGATGACCGAGAAGTGCGGGTTCTCCGTGGTCGCGGCCACGAGCAGGACGATGCCGTTCTCCACCGCCGCCAGCAGGGCGTCCTGCTGGCTCTTGGAGAACCGGTGCACCTCGTCGATGAACAGGACCGTGCGCTGACCGTGGACCTGCCGGGTGCGGGCGTCGTCGATCACCGCGCGGACGTCCTTGACCCCGGCGCTGAGCGCCGACAGGGCGACGAAGTGTCGACCCGACGTGCTGGCCACCAGATTGGCGAGCGTCGTCTTCCCGGTCCCCGGAGGGCCGTAGAGGATCACCGACGAGCCCCCGCGCCCCTCCACCAGCCGCCGCAGCGGCGAATTGGGGCGCAGCAGGTGCTCCTGGCCGATCACCTCGTCCAGCGTCCGCGGCCGCATCCGGACCGCCAACGGGGCGCCCGGGTCCACGGACGCCGACGCCGGAGGAACGGGCCCGGCGCCGCCCGCGTCCCCGGCGGCGAACAGCCCAGCGTCTTCGGTCACGCCCCCAGGCTACCGGCGGGCCCCGACAGCGAACCCCGGGTGAACATCCGGCGACGGATCCGCGGAAGTGACCGCGGCCTTCGTCGTCGTCGGGTTGTCTGGAACTCAGGTCTGCCACCTCCCCGGCGGGGGCACGCCGCCGCCACCCGGGCCACTACCTCAGGCCGCCACCCCACGACACCACCCCACGACACCACCCCGTGCCACGACCCCCGGAGGTCCCACCCGATGTGCCGCGACGACCACCCCACCCACGGACCCACCCTCACCCGTCGTGAGGCGCTCGCCGGCGCCGGCATGGTCGCCGCAGCGGGCGCCGTCGGGGTGACCCTGCTCGCTGAACCCGCCCCCGTGTGGGCGAACCCGGTACGGCCGGTCGCCGACGACCTCGACGTCTACGTGATCGTCACCGACGGCATGCGACCGGACGAACTGAACGCCGCGCAGGCGCCGACACTGCACCGCTGGGCAGCCGAGGGCACGCGGTTCACCGATGCGTCGTCGATCATGATCGCCGAGACCCTGCCCAACCACGCCGCGATGGTCACCGGCGTCCTCCCCCACCGCAACGGGGTGCCCGCCAACGCCATCTGGGACCACGCGATCGGGGACGAGCGGACCCTCGACCGGCCCGACGACCTGCGGGCCGCCACGGTCCTGGACCGCATTCGGACCGAGGCCGGCCTCACCACCGCGAGCGTGCTGAGCAAGGACTACCTCCACGGCCTGTTCGGCGGCCGAGCCAGCGTGCAGTGGGCGCCGTTCCCGCTCGTGCCGATCACCGACCACTCGCTCGACTGGTTCACCGTCGAGGCCCTCAAGCGGACCATCACCGACCACGCCCCGAGGATGACGTTCGTCAACCTCGGGGACATGGACCGCTTCGGCCACATGGACCTGTCGGGGACCTCGCTCCGACTAGCCCGCAACCAGGCGGTGTTCAACTCGGACCACAAGCTCTGGGACCTCGAGCAGTTCCTCCGCGCCACCGGGCGCTGGGAACGTTCCGTGCTCATCGTCCTGGCCGACCACGGGATGGACTGGTCGGAGCCCCTGCGCCTCATCAGCGCGGCCGGGGCGATCGACGCCGACCCGGCGCTGCGGGGCCGGTTCGGGATCGCCCAGAACGGGGGGGCCGACACGTTCGCCTACCTCGGCCCCGCCGGTGAACGCGACGCGGCACTGGCGCGCCTGCGGGAGGTGGTCGGCGCGCTCCCCGGCGTCAACCGCCTCTACGACCCGGCCGAGCTCGACCTCGGCGAGCGCGGCGGCGACCTCGTGGCCACGTGTCACCCGGGATGGCGGTTCTCCGACCCCACCCCGTTCTCCAACCCGATCCCGGGGAACCACGGGCACGAGGTCACGCTCGGCATCCCGTTCTTCATTGGCGGTGGGCACCGGATCGTCCGCCGCGGGCAGGTCGTCGACCGGCCTGTCCGGACCCTCGACGTGGCCCCGACGGTGTCCCGGCTGTTCGGGCTCGGCCACTCCGGGATGGACGGGCGGCCCGCGCTCGAGGCGTTCCACCTCTGAGACCCCGATATGACGGAAATCCGCTACTCCCCCGTCACATTCGCTACCGTTTTCCGTTCTTTTCCGGGTAGCGCGGCGAATCGCGCAGGAGAGTAGCGGATTCGGGGGCGGGGCAGGGCGGGGTGGGGCCGACTACTCGGCTGCGGCCCCGGACGGGGCGGCCTGGCCGCGCTGCACCGGCTTGGCGTCGATGCCGGACTCCTTGCGCTGCTGCGCCGTGATCGGCGCCGGCGCATCGGTCAGCGGGTCGACGCCGCCGCCGGACTTGGGGAACGCGATGACGTCGCGGATCGACTCGGTCCCGGCCAGCAGGGCGCAGATGCGATCCCAGCCGAACGCGATGCCGCCGTGCGGCGGGGAGCCGTAGGAGAAGGCGTCGAGCAGGAAGCCGAACTTCTCCTGCGCCTCGTCGGCCGAGATGCCCATGACGCCGAACACCCGCTCCTGGACGTCCTTGCGGTGGATACGGATCGAGCCGCCGCCGATCTCGTTGCCGTTGCACACGATGTCGTACGCGTAGGCGAGCGCCGAGCCCGGATCGGTGTCGAACGTGTCCAGGTGCTCGGGCTTGGGCGAGGTGAACGCATGGTGCACCGCGGTCCAGGCACCCGACCCCACGGCCACGTCACCGGCGGCCGTGGCGTCGTCGGCCGGCTCGAACATCGGGGCGTCGACGACCCAGGTGAACGCCCACTTGGTGGGGTCGATGAGGCCGAGCTTGGCGGCGATCTCACCGCGGGCCGCGCCGAGCAGGGCCCGCGTGGACTTCACCGCGCCGGCGCCGAAGAAGATGCAGTCACCCGGCTCCGCGCCGACGTGGGCGGCGATGCCCGCCCGCTCGGAGTCCGACAGGTTCTTGGCGACCGGGCCGCCGAGCTCGCCGTCGGAACCGACGAGGACGTACGCGAGTCCCTTGGCGCCGCGCTGCTTGGCCCACTCCTGCCAGGCGTCGAGCTGACGACGCGGCTGTGACGCCCCGCCCTTCATGACGACCGCGCCGACGTACGGCGCCTTGAACACCCGGAACGGGGTGTCGGCGAAGAACTCCGTGCACTCGACGAGCTCGATGTCGAACCGCAGGTCCGGCTTGTCGGAGCCGAACCGGCGCATCGCCTCCTCGTACGTCATCCGCGGGATCGGCGTGGTGATCTCGTAACCGGCGGTGGCCCACACCTCGGTGAGGATCTCCTCCGCCACGCCGATCACGTCGTCCTGGTCGACGAAGCTCATCTCCAGGTCGAGCTGCGTGAACTCCGGCTGCCGGTCGGCGCGGAAGTCCTCGTCGCGGTAGCAGCGGGCCAGCTGGTAGTACTTCTCCATCCCGGCCACCATGAGCAACTGCTTGAACAACTGCGGCGACTGCGGGAGGGCGTAGAACGTACCCGGCTGCAGGCGGGCCGGCACGAGGAAGTCGCGCGCACCCTCCGGGGTCGAGCGGGTGAGGGTGGGGGTCTCGATCTCCACGAAGTCGTGACGGGCCAGGACTCCGCGGGCCGCGGCGTTGACCTTCGACCGCAGCCGCAGCGCCGCGCCCGGACCCTCGCGGCGCAGGTCGAGGTACCGGTGACGCAGACGTGCCTCCTCCCCCACCTCGTCGTCGAGCTGGAACGGCAGCGCCGCCGCCTCACCCAGGACCTCGAACGACGTGACGTCGATCTCGATCTCGCCCGAGGCGAGGTTAGGGTTCTCCGATCCCTCCGGACGACGGTCGACGACGCCGGTGACCGCCACGCAGTACTCGTTGCGCAGGCGGTGGGCGCGCTCGGCCACGTCCTCGGAACGGAAGACCACCTGGCACACGCCCGAGGCGTCGCGCAGATCGACGAAGATGACACCGCCGTGATCCCGGCGGCGTGCCACCCAGCCGGCCAGGGTGACGGTGTCACCGGCGTCGGCGGCTCGGAGCTGGCCGGCGGAATGGGTGCGCAGCACTGCGGTGGTCCTCTCGTCGGGGAAAGTGTGGTGTGATCGCCTGAGCGTGAGCACCGACGGGACGACCCCACGGCCCGCCACGGGCTCGGACGGGGAACAGTCTACGTCCACGACAGACCGGGCGACGCACCACCCGGAAGGCGGAGATCATGACGTTTCGGCAAGGCGGAAGGCTCGACACCAGCGGAGTCTCCGGCGGAGGCAGGGGAGGTCGCCGGGGGATCGCGGTCGGCGGAGGGGTCGGCGGCCTCGCCGTCGTCCTCATCGCCCTGTTCCTCGGTGTCGACCCGGGCCAGCTCGGCCTGGACACCGGTCCCACCGGCGCGCAGGAACAGGGTTCCGACTCCGCGCAGCAGTTCCAGGCCCACATCGACCAGTGCGACCTGCAACAGGCCAACTCCGACACGATCTGCCGCATCGTCGCCACCACCGAGAGCCTCGAGGACGTCTGGACAATCCAGCTGCCGGATCAGGTGGGGATGAGCTGGGTCCAGCCCCGGACCACCGTCTTCAGCGGCGCCGTCGACACCGGCTGTGGTGCCGCCTCCTCCGACATCGGCCCCTTCTACTGCCCCGCCGGGCAGACCGTCTACATCGACCCCTCGTTCTTCGACAGCGTCCTCGTGGGGCAGCTCGGCGGACCGCCCTCCGGCGCGGCGCAGATGTACGTCGTCGCGCACGAGTTCGGCCACCACCTGCAGACCATGCTCGGCGACATCCGACGCTCGCAGCAGGACCCGCAGGGCCCGTCCTCCGGAGCGGTCCGCGTCGAGCTCCAGGCCGACTGCTACGCGGGGCTCTGGGCCCACTACGCGACCTCCACACCGGCGCCCGACGGCGGCCCGCCGCTACTGGAGAGCCTGACCCCGCAGGACGTGGATGCGATCGTCCGGACCGCGGAGGCCATCGGCGACGACCACATCCAGCGCACCGGAGGCGGGCGCGTCGACCCCCGCTCGTGGACCCACGGCTCGTCCGAGATGCGCAGGCAGTGGTTCCTCACCGGCTACGAGCAGGGCTCCGTGCAGGCCTGCGACACCTTCCGCGCGCAGCTCTGACGCGCGGGAGGAGTCAGCGCCCGACGGCCCGGGTGACGTGCCCGAGAATCGCCTCGAGCGGAACCGGCTCCTGCTCGCCGGTGGACATCGTCTTGACCACCGCGGTGCCGGTCTCGAGCTCGTTCTCGCCGATGACGACCGTGACCGCCGCGCCCGACCGGTCCGCCGCCTTGAACGCGCCCTTCATCCCCCGGTCGCCGTACGCCATGTCGGCCCGCAGCCCGTTGCGGCGGAACTCCGCCAGGACCGGAACCATCGCCGCCTTGGCCGCCGCCCCCAGCGCGACGCCGTACACGTCGACCCGCCCCTGCGCCGCCGGATCGATCCCCTCGGCCTGCAGCGCCAGCACCGTGCGGTCGACACCGATCCCGAAGCCGATGCCCGACAGGGCCTGACCGCCGAGCTGCTCCATCAACCCGTCGTAGCGCCCTCCGCCGCCGATCCCGGACTGCGCACCGAGGCCGTCGTGAACGAACTCGAAGGTCGTCTTGGTGTAGTAGTCCAGGCCGCGGACCATGCGGGGGTTGACCGTGTACGGCACGCCGAGCGCGTCCAGGTGCGCCCGCACGGTCGCGAAGTGCTCGGCGCTGGCGTCCGAGAGGTGATCGATCATCAGCGGCGCGTCCTCGAGCTGCTCACGCACCTCGGGGCGCTTGTCGTCGAGCACGCGCAGCGGGTTGATCCGCGCGCGCTCACGCGTCGCCTCGTCGAGATCCAAGCCGGCGAGGAACGCCTGCAGCCGCTCGCGGTACTGCGGGCGGCACGTCTCGTCGCCGAGCGAGGTGAGCTCGAGGCGGAAGCCGGTCAGGCCGAGCGACCGGAACGCCTCGTCGGCCACGGCGATCACCTCGGCGTCGAGGGCGGGGTCGTCCACCCCGATGGCCTCGATCCCGACCTGCTGGAGCTGCCGGTAGCGGCCGGCCTGCGGACGCTCGTACCGGAAGAACGGCCCGGCGTAACAGAGCTTGACCGGCAGCTGTCCGCGGTCCAGCCCGTGCTCGATCACCGCACGCATGACCCCCGCCGTGCCCTCGGGCCGCAGCGTGACGCTGCGGCCGCCCCTGTCCTCGAACGAGTACATCTCCTTGGAGACCACGTCCGTGGACTCGCCCACCCCGCGGGCGAACAGCGCCGTGTCCTCGAAGATCGGCAGCTCGATGTGGCCGTAGCCGGCGCGCCGGGCGGCGGTGGTGATCGCGTCGCGGACGGCGACGAACCCGGCCGACGCCGGGGGGACGTAGTCGGGCACGCCCTTGGGGGCCTTGAGGGCGGTCTTCTTCTCGGTGCCGGTCACAGGGAAAGTCCTCGGGTCAGATAGGGGGCGGGGGCGCCGGTCGGTCTAGAGGTCGCGCAGGAAGGGGTTGGACCGGCGCTCGCGACCGATCGTGGTGGACGGGCCGTGTCCGGGCAGGACCACCGCGTCGTCATCCAGGACGAGGAACTTCTTGGCGATCGACTGCATGAGCACCTCGGTGTCCCCCGCCGGCAGGTCGGTACGGCCGACCCCGTCCTGGAACAGTACGTCGCCACCGAGGACCACCATCCGCGGTCCCTCTTCGGTCTGCACGGTGATCCGGAAGGACACCGAACCGGGGCTGTGGCCGGGGGCGTGGTCCACGTCGAAGGTCATCGACCCGAACCGCAGGGTGTCGCCGTCGAAAACCTCGACGACCTCGGCGGGCTCGGTGAACGTCATGTCCTTGAGCATGGCCGACAGGTCGAGCGACAGGCCCTTGCCGGGATCAGACAGCATCGGGCGGTCGTCGGGGTGGATGTAGGCGGGGACGCGGTAGTGGTCCGCGACCTGCCGGGCGTTCCAGATGTGGTCGAGGTGACCGTGGGTGAGCAGCACCGCACGCGGCCGCAGGCCCGCCTCCGAGACCTGGCGGCGCACCTGCTCCTCGGCGTCCTGGCCCGGGTCCACGATCACGCAGTCCCCCGCGTCGTCGGACACGATGTAGCAGTTGGTCTGGAACATCCCGGCGGGGAAACCGACGATCTGCACGTCCCGTACTCCCTTTCTTCGACAATCCACGGCGCCTGGCGCGCGGCGTCGGGTCAACGCGGTCCGACACCGGAGTGGTGTGCGATCGACGTTGCCCGACCTGGTAGACAAGGACCCTGGGCCGGACCGTCCCCGGGGCCTCCGTGAGGAGACCCGGCGAGTCGATCCGGCCGACCGTTCCAGCCTAGTCCAGGTCCCCAGGAGGGTCAGTGTCCACCAACCAGGAACGCCGAGCCGAGGCGCGCCAGCGCCTGCGCGAGCAGATGGAGGCCCAGGCTCGCCGCGAGAAGCAGCTCAAGATCGCCGGCGCCGCTGTCGTCGTGGTGGTCCTGCTGGGGATCGTCGGGGTCGTGGTCTGGAACAAGACCGAGCAGGCGCGCGCCGAGGAGTACGCGGCCAACTGGGTCACCTGCGAGTACCCGGCGGAGACCCCCATGGAGAAGGTCGATCCCGCGCAGTTCGAGGACCAGGGCCCCGAGGTGGTCGAGGAGGCCGAGCGCTTCAACGAGCAGATCGACGAGATCGAGGAGACCAGGCGCGAGGTGGAGCCGCCGAGCGGCGACCAGCCCCGCCGGGGTACCGCACAGATCACCATCGCGACCAACGCCGGGGACATCCCGCTCGAGCTGGACCGGGCCGGGGCCCCCTGCAACGTCGAGAGCTTCGTCCATCTGGCCGAGCAGTCCTACTTCGACGACACCGAGTGCCACCGCCTGACCATCGGTGAGGAGGGCGCCGAGCTCTCCGTGCTGCAGTGCGGGGATCCGACCGGCACCGGCCTCTCGGGTCCCGGCTACTCCATCGTCGACGAGCCGCCCACCGATCTCCCCGTGGCGGAGGACGGCTCCGGGATGTCGGTCTACCCGCGCGGCACGGTCGCCATGGCCAAGTCCCAGGCGCCGAACAGTGCGGGCAGCCAGTTCTTCCTCGTCTACGAGGACTCCATGCTCCCGCCCGAGTACTCGGTCATGGGCACCATCGGTGAGTCGGGGCTCGAGGTCCTGGACCGGATCGCCGAGGGCGGGATCAAGAGCAACGATCCGATGAGCGAGGACTACCAGGCGCCCAAGCGTCCGGTCCAGATCGAGAAGGTCACGGTCGACGCGCAGGAGGGTCTGCCCGAGGAGTGACCCGGCCCGGGCCCGCCCGGATCGCGACCTGGACGACACCGCCCCGGCCATCCGGCCGGGGCGAAGTCGTTCGTGCGGCTCCGGCGCTCGCCGGGCCTAGGAGTTGGACGTCATCCGGTAGGCGTCGAAGACGCCCTCGACCCGACGGACCGCGTTGAGGACGTGGCCCAGATGCTTGGGGTCGGCCATCTCGAATGTGAACCGGGAGATCGCGACCCGGTCGTCACCTGCGGTCTGCACCGACGCGGACAGGATGTTGACCTTTTCGTCAGCCAGCACCTTGGTGACGTCGGACAGGAGCCGGTGCCGGTCCAGCGCCTCGACCTGGATGGCCACGAGGAACAGCGACCCCGGCTGTGGCGTCCACTCGACCTTGACCAACCGCTCGGGTTCGCGATGGAGGTCCGTGGCGTTGGTGCAGTCCGTCCGGTGGACGCTCACCGTGCCGCCGCGGGTGATGAAGCCCAGGACCTCGTCGCCGGGCACCGGTGTGCAGCAGCGGGCGAGCTTGGCGTGGACGTCCTCCACGCCTCCGACGAGGACGCCGGCGCCCGCGGGCGTGGGGCGGTGCGGGGTGATGGTCTTGTCCCGCGACCGGTCCGCGAGCTCCTCGGTGACCTCGTCGACGCCGCCGTGGGCCGCGACGAGACGCCCGACCACCGTCTTGGCGGAGACGTGGTTCTCGCCGATCGCCGTGTACAGGGCGGTGACATCGGTGAAGCCGAGTTCGCGGGCGACGCCGGCGATCGACTCGTTGGAGAACACCCGGTGGACGGGGACGCCACCGCGACGGACCTCGCGGGTGATGAGGTCCTTCCCGCGCTCGAGAGCCTCCTCGCGGCGCTCCTTGGCGAACCACTGCCGGATCGAGCTCTTGGCGCGGCCGGAGACCACGAACTTCTGCCAGTCCAGGCTCGGTCCCGCGTTGGGGTCCTTGGAGGTGAAGACCTCCACCACCTCGCCGTTCTCGAGCGGGCGCTCGAGGGCGACGAGCTTGCCGTTGACCCGGGCGCCGATGCAGCGGTGGCCGACCTCGGTGTGGACGGCGTAGGCGAAGTCCACGGGGGTCGCGCCGACCGGCAGGTTGATCACGTCGCCCTTGGGGGTGAAGACGAAGATCTCCTTGCTGGTCATCTCGAAACGGAGGGAATCGAGGAACTCCCCCGGGTCGGCGGCCTCGCGCTGCCAGCTCAGGAGCTGGCGCATCCACGCCATCTCGTCGACCTCGGCGGGGTCGCCGTTGTGTTTGCCGCGGGTCTCCTTGTACCGCCAGTGCGCGGCGATGCCGTACTCGGCGTTGCGGTGCATCTCGTGCGTGCGGATCTGGATCTCCAGAGGTTTCCCGTCCGGCCCGATCACGGTCGTGTGCAGGGAGCGGTAGACGCCGAAGCGTGGCTGGGCGATGTAGTCCTTGAACCGGCCCGGCATGGGTTTCCAGGTTGAGTGGACGACACCGATCGCCGCGTAACAGTCCCGCACGTCGTCGCACAGGACGCGGATGCCGACGAGGTCGTGGATCTCGTCGAACTCGCGACCGCGGACGATCATCTTCTGATAGATCGACCAGTAGTGCTTCGGCCGTCCCTCGACGCGGGCCTGGATGTTGGCCTTCTCCAGGTCGGCCTTGACCCGGTTGATCACGGTGTTGAGGTAGACGTCACGGCTGGGTGCGCGGTCGGCCACCAGCCGGACGATCTCTTGGTACTTCTTCGGTTCGAGGATCGCGAAGGCCAGGTCCTCGAGTTCCCACTTCACGGTGGCCATTCCGAGCCGGTGCGCGAGCGGGGCGATCACCTCGAGGGTCTCGCGGGCCTTCTTGACCTGCTTCTCCGGTGGCAGGAAGCGCATGGTCCGCATGTTGTGCAGGCGGTCGGCCACCTTGATGACCAGGACGCGGGGATCGTGCGCCATGGCGATGATCATCTTGCGGATGGTCTCTGCCTCGGCGGCCTCGCCGAAGTCGACCTTGTCCAGCTTGGTGACGCCGTCCACCAGGTGGGCGACCTCTCCCCCGTAGTCCGCCTCGAGCTGTTCGAGCGAGTAGTCGGTGTCCTCGACCGTGTCGTGCAGGAGGGCGGCGACGAGCGTGGTGGTGTCCATGCCCATCTCCGCGCAGATGGTGGCCACCGCCAGCGGGTGGGTGATGTAGGGGTCGCCGGACTTGCGGTACACGCCCTCGTGCTGGCGCTCGGCGAGAGTGTAGGCGCGCGCCAGGAGCCCCACATCCGCCTTGGCGTGGTGGATGCGGTGGACGCGGACGAGCGGTTCGAGGACCGCGGGGGTGGAGGTGACCGTGAGACCGGAGGTGAGTCGACGCGCCCACCGCGCCCGGACCCGGCGTCCGGCGGACGGCCGGGAGCCGGGGATCACCGGCAGCGGCTGGGTGGTGGGCTGCGGCGTGGCCTTCTTACCCGTGGGGCCGCCCCCGTCGGGGTTGCCGGCGGGGTTCTGGTGCTGCGTCATCTCCGGCTCCTCCCTGCAGTGTCGGGCCGTCAGGAGCGGCCGGGGGTCACGCGACCGTGAGGCAGGTCAGCGGTGTGCCGGCCAGTCTATCCCGGCCGCCGAGGCCGGGGATCTCGAGAACGACGGACAGTCCGGCGACGACGGCGCCACAGTCCTCCAGCAGGCCGACCGCCGCGGTGAGGGTGCCACCGGTGGCGAGGACGTCGTCGACGACGAGGACCCGCTTGCCGCGCAGGTCGAGCCCGTCTGCGGGCAGTTCGAGCGTGGCGGCGCCGTACTCGAGCTCGTAGGAGCGCGAGTGCACGGGCGGCGGTAGCTTGCCCGCTTTCCGGACGGCCAGGACGCCGGTGTGGAGGCGCACGGCGACGGCTCCGGCGAGCAGGAAGCCGCGCGCGTCGAGGCCGGCGACGTAGTCGACGGTGCCGATCTCGTGACCGGCGATGAGCCCGCGGACGACGGCGTCGAAGCCGTCGGGGTCGGCGAGCACGGGCGTGAGGTCGCAGAACTGGACGCCCGCGGACGGGAAGTCCTCGACGCGGCGCATCAGACGCTCGACGGAGGAGCTGATGGTCGGTGAGACGTGGGTGACGGATGAGTCGGTCATGCGATGGCCTCGGCCTTCTCGCGTCGGGCCAGGACCTTGGCGGTCTGGCGTCGGATGTCGGGGTCACGGTTCTTCAACGACACCAGCAGTGGCGTCGCGAGGAAGACGGAGGAGAAGGTGCCGGTGACGATGCCGACCATCTGGACCAGGGCGAGATCCAGCAGCGTACCCACGCCGAGGATCCACACGGCGATCACGACCAGCGCCAGCAGCGGCAGGACACCGATGATGGTGGTGTGGATGGACCGCATGAGAGTCTGGTTGACGCCGAGGTTGGCCTCCTCGGCGTAGGTCCGTGTGGCGGTGTGTCTGATGCCCCGCGTGTTCTCCTCGACCTTGTCGAACACGATCACCGTGTCGTACAGAGAGAAACCGAGGATCGTCAGCAGGCCGATGACCGTGGCGGGAGTGACCTCGAAGCCGATGATCGAGTAGACCCCGGCGGTGGTCACCACGTCGAACAGCAGCGCGACGATCGCGGCCGTTGCCATCTGCCATTCGAAGCGGAAGGCGATGTAGCCGAAGACGATCACGAGGAACACGCCGAGGGCGATCAGCGCGTTCTTGGTGACCTGACCACCCCAGCTCTCGCTGCGGGCGGAGTCGCCGATCGCCTCGACCGAGGCGACCCCGTCCGAGGTGACGGGCTGGAACTCCTCGAACATCGCGTTCTTGGCGGCGCGGATCTCGTCACTGGTGAGGAACCGGGTCTCGACCTCGACGATCCGCGCGGCCCCCGCGCCGACGACCTGGACCGTCTGGGGCTCCTCGCCGATGGCCTCCTCGACGACCGCGGCTACGCGGTCCTGGTCGTGATTGCCCGCGGGCATGGAGAGCTTGGTACCGCCGGTGAAGTCGATGCCGAAGCTGAAGCCGCGGAAGATGATGCTGGCGAGGCAGATGGCGACGATGACCACGGTCAGCACGTAGAACTTGCGTCGGTTCGCGACGATGCCGAACGCGCCGGTACCGGTGTAGAGCCGGGTGAACAGACTGCCGGTCGGCGCGCCGGCCGGGGCGCCGCTCTCGGTCGCGGTGCTGGTGGGAGTGCTCATCGGCCCTCCTCCTCGTCGGTGGCGGGTCGGTCGGTCCGGGGTTCGGTGAGCGTGTCGCCGCCCGGGCCGCGGATGGTCGCCGTGACCCCGCGATCCGCGGTCTCCTCGGTCTCCTTCTCGGCCTGTCGGTCGAGCCGGCGCTGCTCGGCGGCGGCCGCCTGGAGGTTCTCCATCCGGCCCATCCCGTTGGCCGACGGCTTGGCGAACAGGGGCCGGGTCGAGGCCAGGTAGACGAGCGGCCAGGTCACGGTGAAGGCCACGAACACGTCCATGACGGTCGTGAGGCCGAGAGTGAAGGCGAAGCCGCGTACCTCTCCGCTGGCGAGCAGGTAGAGCACGACGGCGCCGATGAGGCTGACCATGTTGCCGGTGACGATGGTGCGGCCGGCGCTCTTCCAGGCCCGGGGCACGGCGGATCTGAACCGGTGCCCGTCGCGCAACTCGTCCTTGATCCGCTCGAAGAACACGACGTAGGAGTCGGCCGTCATACCGATGCCGATCACCAGGCCGGCGATCCCGGCCAGGTCGAGGCTGTAGTCGACCGTGTAGCCGAGGAAGACCAGGACGACATAGGTGAGCAGGAAGGACAGCAGCAGCGAGACGAACGCGAGGACGCCGAGCAGGCGGTAGAAGAACGCGGAGTAGGCCAGCACCAGCAGGAAGCCGATCGCGCCGGCGAGTAGTCCCGCCTCGAGGGAGGCGAGCCCGAGGGAGGCCGGGACGTTGTCGACGTTGGGGTCCTCGAAGGAGATGGGCAGCGCGCCGTAGCGCAGGTTTGCGGCGAGTGAGGCCGCCTCGTCGATCGTGAAGTCACCGGTGATGGAGGTCGCGGACCCGACCGGCGTGACGCCCTGCACGACGGGGGCGCTGATCACCTCGCCGTCGAGGAGGATCGCGATCTGACGCTGGAGGTTCTCCTGCGTCAGGCGCGACCAGGTGGCGCTGCCCTGTTCGCCGGGACCGGCGTTGAAACGGAACGAGACCTCGTTCTTGCCGGCCTGCTGGTTGAAACCGTGGCTCACGGAGTCCTTGACGATCTGCTGACCGTCGAGTCGCTGCCCGTCCTCGGGCTCACCGACGAGCAGCGGCACCGGACCGAGGACGTACTTGGCTCCCTCCCCGCAGGCGATGAGAGCCTGCGCCGGGTCGTCGAAGCCCGCGAGCACGTCCCGCTCGGGGCACCGGAAGGTGGGTAGCTTCTGGATGAGCTCGGCGGGCTCGCCCTGACGTTCCGCGCGCGCCTCCTCGACGGCGGCGGCCACGGCCTCGCGATCGCCCTTGTCGGCGGGCACCGGCTCACGGTCCCCCTCCGCGACGGGTTGCACCTCGAGCACCGGCCTGATGGTCAGCTGGGACGTCGTGCCGAGGTCGCGCGCCTGGCTGGAGTCCTCGCCGGGGACGGTGAGGACGATGTTGCTGCCCTCGATGACGACGGTGGTCCCTGCGACGCCGAGGCCGTCGACGCGCTCCCGGATGATGTCCTGAGCGAGCCGCAGGTCGGCCTCGTCGGGATCGCCCTTGGGGATGAGCGTGACACGGGTTCCGCCCTGGAGGTCGATCCCCAGTTTCGGGGTCAGCCCCCTGTCCGCGACGGCAAACGCGGCGAGGAAGAGGATGAACAGCACCAGGAAGAAGCTGGACAGCAGCGCCCAGGGTCTGGGGCGGGCGTCGGCGCCTCGAGAACGTACTGGCGACACAGGTGATCTCTCTCGGTCTTCGTCTGAGGCCTCCGGCTGGGCGGCCCCACTACACTACTCGCCGGTAGTCGACTACCGGGAACCCGACGCGTCGGTCCCCGATCCGGTTTCCGGCGCGGCGGAGGTGTCGAACTTCTCCCGGATGACGCGCCGGTCCCAGCGGGTGCGGATCCCGGGCGCGATCTCCAGCTCGAGGGTGTCCGTGTCTACGCCGACGATGGTGGCGTGCAGGCCGGAGGTGGTGAGCACGTGGTCCCCCGCGGCGAGGGACTCCTGCATCTTCCGCAGTTCCTTCATCGCCTTGCGCTGCTTCGAGCTCTGCATGAACATCAGCACGAGCAGCACGATGATCATCAACGGCAGCAGCAGTTCCAGTCCCATGGGGGTCCTCCTGATGTGGACCCGCGGGTTCCGGGTCCGGTGGGTCGGGTCCGGGCTACGGACGGTCCCGTCCGAGGATGCCAGCCCGGGGGTCAGCCGCGCGCGCCGGGGCCCCGGTCGACCTCGACCGGGAGCATCGGCTCGGAGGGCGTCTTGTCGGGGCGGGTGAGCCCGAGGTGGTCCCACGCCGCGGCGGTCGCGATGCGTCCCCGGGGGGTCCGGGCGAGCAGGCCCGCGCGGACGAGGAAGGGCTCGCAGACCTCCTCCAGGGTGGTCGACTCCTCCCCCACCGCCACGGCCAGCGTGCTCAGGCCCACCGGCCCGCCCTCGTGCTGGACGAGCAGCGCGCGCAGCACGGCGCGGTCCAGACGGTCGAGCCCCAGTTCGTCGACCTCGTAGACCTCCAGGGCCGCGCGCGCGACGGGCACGGTGATGCGGCCGTCCGCTCGTACCTCGGCGAAGTCGCGGACCCGCCGCAGCAGTCGGTTGGCGATCCGGGGTGTTCCGCGTGAGCGACCGGCGATCTCCAGGGCGGCATCGGGGTCGACGGGGATGGCGAGGATCTCGGCCGCGCGGGTGACGATCCGGGCGAGGTCGGAGTCGGTGTAGAAGTTCATGTGCGCGGTGAACCCGAATCGGTCGCGCAGTGGACCGGTGAGCGCGCCGGAGCGCGTGGTTGCTCCGACAAGGGTGAACGGGGCGATCTCCAGCGGGATCGACGTGGCCCCGGGCCCCTTGCCCACCATGATGTCGATCCGGAAGTCCTCCATGGCGAGGTACAGCATCTCCTCGGCCGGCCGGGCGATGCGGTGGATCTCGTCGATGAACAGTACGTCGCCCTCGATGAGGTTGGAGAGCATCGCGGCGAGATCCCCGGGGCGCTCGAGGGCCGGGCCGGACGTGATGCGCAGCGAACCGCCGAGCTCGGCGGCCACGATCATGGCCAGACTCGTCTTGCCCAGCCCCGGCGGTCCGGAGAAGAGCAGGTGATCGGGTACTACTCCGCGGCGGGTGGCGGCGGTGAGGACCAGATCGAGTTGCTCGCGGACGGTCTCCTGCCCGATGAACTCCCCGAGGCTGCGTGGCCGCAACGCGCCCTCGACGTCGGTGTCGAACGGGGTGAGCGAGGCCGAGAGCTCCGCCTCGTGGCCGTCCCCGGCGTCCGCGCCGCCTCCCGTCATGCCGTTCTGACCGGTCATCAGCGCTTACCGAGTGACTTGAGGGCCAGGCGCAGCGCCTGCGCGGGGTCGAGGTCGGGCTGTGAGTCCAGTACGGCGGTGGCGGTCTTCTCGGCCTCCGCGGCGGAGAAGCCCAGGCCCTCCAGGGCGTCGGCCACCTCGGTGGCGGCCGGCGCGCGCCCGGTCCCGCCCACGGCGGTCGCCGCGTCACCGTCCGGCACCGGGCCGACCTTGTCTTTGAGCTCGAGGACCATCCGCTCGGCAGTGCGCTTGCCGACGCCCGGTACCCGGGTCAGCGCCTTGACGTCCCCGGTCCCGAGTGCGCGGATGAGGGCCTCGGGTTCGAGTGTGGCGACGATCGCCAGCGCGAGCCGAGGTCCGACGCCGGAGACGGTCTGCACGGTGAGGAACAGTTGCCGCGCGTCGACGGAGTCGAAACCGTAGAGGGTGAGCGAGTCCTCGCGGACCACGAGTTCGGTGTGGAGCATGCCCTCCGCGCCGCGCCGTAGTCCCGCGAGCGCGGCCGGGGTCGCGTGTACGAGGACACCGACGCCTCCGGTCTCCACGACGCAGCGGTCCAGGCCGATCTCGGCCACCGTCCCCCGGATCGAGGCGATCACCAGCGCACTCCTTTCGTCCGCGCCATGCCCCGGGCGGCCGCCAGGACGATCCGGGCTCGCAGT
>NZ_KV823846.1:0-8820 GCF_001815995.1 Dietzia sp. HMSC21D01
TAGAACAGCGTCAACTTGTGGAAGTCAGGATAGACGGGGAACACCGGGAACGCGTCGTCCAGCGGGCACATCCGCGCGACCAGCCGGTCATGTCGCCGTTCGGACGGGCCCGCCGATGCGCTGGCCTCGGCCGGGGTCCACGTGGCGTCGAAGAGGACCGAGATGTTGGACATCCCCGAACTCTCCGGCCGGCTCACCGCCGTGACCTCGACCCCGGCCGCGGCGTTGACCTCCTCGCGCTCGGCCAACCAGGCGGTGAGACGCACACGGAACGCGTCGAGATCGGCCTCGCCCGAGGTGACCTGCTGGTGTAGCGGTTCATCGGAGCATGTCTGCGTCATGGCGCTCGGACCCTTCGTGCGGACCTGATGCGCGGGCGGGACCCCGCGACGAGCCCAGTGTGACCCACAACACAGGGGTGGGGGCCCGAAACGCCGACGCCCGCAGGTGGCCACGGGGTGTGGGGCGGGAACCTCGTCGTCGTCGTCGTCGTCGTCGTCGTCGTTCCGGTCCGGCCCCGCGCGTCACCGACGGTTGCACCGGTGTGACCCACGCCCGTCACGGGGGCGGCCGCGGGTGGCACCGATCCGTGACCCGTCACGGACCTCGCCGCATCGGTAGCCTCGACACACGAGCCGCGGATGTTCGCGGCGGTAACGGTGAGCTACGAAAAGGTGTGTTGTGTCGGTTCCCTTGGGCATTCTCGACCTGGTCTCCATCTCCGAGGGGGCCACCGCGCGTGACGGCATCGCCGCGTCGATGGAGTCGGCCCGCCACGCCGACCGGCTGGGCTACTCGCGCCTGTGGTTCGCCGAGCACCACAACACCCCCAACCTCGCCTCGAGCGCCACGTCGCTGCTCATCTCCCAGGCGGCGTCGGTGACCGAGCAGATCCGCGTCGGCTCCGGCGGCGTCATGCTCCCCAACCACGCGCCGCTCATGGTGGCCGAGCAGTACGGCACCCTGGCCAACATTTACGGCGACCGGATCGACCTCGGCCTGGGCCGCGCCCCCGGCACCGACGGCATGACCGCACAGGCGCTGAGCCGCTCGTCGGCCGAGCCGCAGGCGTTCGCCCGCCATATCTACGACCTGCAGGGCTGGTTCGGCGAGTCCGGCACCGCCCACAGCATCCCGATCTTCTCCGCGGTCTCGCAGGGGATGGAGGTGCCGATCTGGGTGCTCGGCTCCACCGTCAACGGCGCCTCGATCGCCGGCCAGCTCGGCCTGCCGTTCTCGCTGGCCTCGCACTTCGCGCCCGACCAGATCGACGACGCCATCCGCGTCTACCGCGAGACCTTCAGCACCGAGGCGCCCACCGCCCGCATCGAGAAGCCGCAGGTGATGGCCGGCATCAACGTGGTCGTCGCCGACACTGACGAAGAGGCCCAGCGCGAGTTCACCACGCTGCAGCAGATGTTCCTCGACCTCCGCGCCGGGCGCAGCCGCAAGATCCAGCCGCCCGTCGACCCGGCCCAGTTCGCCGGCGCGACCAACCCGATGCTCGACATCAGCGCGGTCGGCTCGCCCGACACGGTCAAGGCGCAGCTGGAGGAGTTCGTCGAGCGCACCGGCGCCGACGAGCTCATCACCGTGACCTACGCCTACGACCCGGCGGTACGGAACCGGTCGATCGAGCTGCTCGCCGACCTCTGGTTCTAGTCGCGCGCCGGACCCGTGGAGTTTCTCACCGTTCTCTTCCTCATCGGTATCACCGCCGAGGCGATGACCGGTGCGCTGGCCGCCGGTCGCGAGTGCATGGACCTGTTCGGGGTGGTGATCGTCGCGTGCGTCACCGCCATCGGCGGAGGCTCGATCCGAGACGTCCTGTTGGGCCACTATCCGCTCATCTGGGTGAAGCACCCGTCCTACCTCGCGCTGGTCGCGCTGGCCGCGGTCATCACCGTGGTCGTGGCCCCGATCATGCGGCACTTCAGGGTGCTCTTCCTGGGGCTCGACGCGCTCGGACTGACGGTCTTCGCGATCATCGGCGCCCGGATCGCTATCGAGATGGGACACGGCGTCATCATCGCCGTCGCCGCCGCGGTCATCACGGGCGTATTCGGAGGAGTCATGCGTGACCTGCTGTGCGACCGGGTACCACTCGTGTTCCGGCAGGAGCTGTACGCCAGTATCGCCATCCTTGCCGCGCTCGTCTTTGTGGGTCTGGTGGCTGCGGGCGTCCCGGAGAACTGGAGCGCGGCGATCACCCTGGTCGTGGGGTTCAGCCTTCGCGTGGCCGCGATCCGCTTCAAGCTCGGCCTACCGGTGTTCGACTACTACCAGGAACCCGAGCAGCCCGAGCGCCGTCCACGTGGACGTCGTCGGCACCGCTGGAGTGTCCGGGGCTGGTCCAAGGACGTGGACTGACAGATCGGGCGGGCGGTCGTGCCGCGGACGGGCTCACCGATTCTCTAGTTCTGAGTCTGGTGGTCTCCGGCCCGGGGATCGCGCGCGGGACGAGGCGAGTCACGTTCGTCTGACGCCGGTTGAGTGCAATGGGGGCGCCGACAATGTCACTCAAGGGGGCCTACAGTGACATTGTGAGCCTGAAATGTTCGTCAACGACTCGACGGGCGCGCTCGTAGATGTCGTCGGCACCGACCCGCGCGCCTCTGGTTCTGACGTTCGGCCCGCCACGCGGTTCCGTCGCGCGCACCGGAAGCTGACACCCGGTAGCGCTGATACAACGGGGTATGGCCATCGATGCATTCGAACCACACCCCCTCGTCCGGCTGGTCGGTAAGCCCACGGACGACTTCACCGCGGGCGACCTCGTGCGGGCGGTCGAGGAGCTGGGCCTGAGCCAGGTCAACCTGCGCTACGTCGGCGGCGACGGACGCCTCAAAACCGTCGCCTTCCCCATCAACTCCCGCGAGCACCTCGGCGAGGTGCTCACCCGCGGCGAGCGCGTGGACGGCTCGAGCGTCTTCCCCGGCACAGACACCGACGCCAGCGACGTCTACATCGTGCCCCGGCACCGCACCGCGTTCCTCAACCCCTTCGGTGAACGCTGCTCGCTCGACGTGCTCTGCTCGTTCTACGCGCCCGACGGGACGCCGCTGCCCTACGCGCGCGAGCAGGTGGTGCGCCGCGCCGCCGAGACGCTGACGCGGCAGACCGGCATGACGCTCGAGGCCTTCGGCGAGCTCGAGTACTACCTCGTCGACGCGCCCGAGGCGATCTACCCGGTCGAGGAGGAGCGCGGCTACCAGGAGTCGGCTCCGTTCTCCAAGCACGAGCGGGTCCGCGAGCAGGTGCTGGGCCGCCTCGCCGCCATGGGGATACCGCTGAAGTACGCCCACGGCGAGGTCGGCAACATCCTCACCGGCGACCGGCAGATGGTCCAGCACGAGATCGAGCTCCAGCCCCTGCCCCTCGAGCAGGCGGCCGACAACCTGGTCCTCACCAAGTGGGTCGTCCGCGAGGTCGCCTACGCCCACGGCCTCGAAGCCACCTTCGCCCCGCTGGTCAGCAGCGAGGGCGCCGGCAACGGCCTGCACATCCACAGTCGGCTCGTGCGCGACGGCGCCAACGCCATCGCGGGTGAGGAGGGGATCAACGACACCGGGCGTCGCCTGATCGCCGGTTACCTCTCGGCGGCCAGGGCCCTGTCCACGGTCGGCAACACGGTGCCGACGTCCTACTTGCGGTTCGCCGAGGGCGACGAGTCTCCCGAGGACATCTGCTGGGGCGAGCAGGACCGCACCGGCCTGGTCCGCGTCCCGCTGGCCTGGGGCGGCGACGTGCTCGCCGGTATGGTCGCCCACGCCAACCCCGGCACCAGCGAGCCGATCCCCGAACCCGCGGTGCACCCACAGACCGTCGAGTTCCGACTCGCGGACGGCTCCGCCGACGTGCATCTCCTCCTGGCCGGCATGGCCGCGGCGGCCCGGCGCGGGCTGAGCGATGACAACAGCCTGGAGCTGGCCGAGCGGCTCAGGGCCGCCGACCACAGTGACTTCGAGCAGCTGCCGACCTCGTGCGCGGAGTCGGCCGACGCGCTCGAGAACGAGCGCGAGCTCTTCGAGGCCGACGGCGTGTTCCCGGCCGCGCTCATCGACGCCGTGCTCGCGGGGCTACGCGGTGATGACGACGACGACGATGACGATGACGACGACGAGGTGGGCGACTCCGGAAGCTGCGACGCAGACCGCGAGGAGCTCATCCGCCGTCACTGGCACGTCGGCTGAACCCGCCCGGTCGGCGAGGTGGCCCGGGGGAGCGGGCCCGCCCCCTGCCCGTCCGCTACGACTCGGGCTCGAGCAGTTCGGAGATCAGCGCGCTGACCCGCCGCTTGATCTCGTCACGGATGGGCCGGACGGCCTCGATTCCCTGGCGCGCCGGGTCCGCCAGCTCCCAGTCCTCGTACCGCTTGCCGGGGAAGACGGGGCACGCGTCGCCGCAGCCCATGGTGATGACCACGTCTGACGCGCGGACGGCGTCGGTGGTGAGGACCTTCGGCGTGGCCGAGGTGATGTCGACGCCGTCCTCGGCCATCGCCTCGACGGCGACCGGGTTGATCTGATCCTTGGGTGCCGACCCGGCCGACAGGACGTCGACTCGTCCTCCGGCCAGGTGGGACAGGTAGCCGGCGGCCATCTGGGAGCGCCCGGCGTTGTGGACGCAGACGAACAGCACCCGGGGCCTGGTGTCGACGAGGTCGGCGAGCAGGGCGCGCACGCGACGATCGATGTCGTCGCGGACCAGACGCATCCGCTCCATGCCCTCGATGCCCCGGTGCGACGGCTCGTCGGTGCGCCAGATTTCGAGCGCGCTGACCTCGTCGTCGTCGATCTCCCCGGCGGCCTCGTCGCCCAGGACGATCACCCGGTCCACCTGTCGCAGCAGGTCGGGGTCGACGGCCGTGGGGGTCTCGCCGGACATGTCGGCGCCGACCTCGGCGACCACCTCCGCGGACAGCGCGTTGACGGCCGAGCCGGGCCGGGTCCCCGCCGAGTGCACCTCGATCGCGTCACCGGCGTGCAGGCGCATGAGCGCCGCCGCCATCTGGGACTTGCCGCCGTTCTTCACGCACACGAACAGAACGCTGGGGACGTGGTGCGCCTGCTGCTCCCCGGTCATGAGCGGGTCCCGGTCACCGAACGATCGGGCAGGGTCGGGTCGCCCGGGAAGAGTTTCGGTCCCGCCCACAGGGCGACGTAGACGAGCCCGATGAGGACCGGGACCTCGATGAGCGGCCCGACCACGCCTGCGAGGGCCTGGCCGGAGGCGATGCCGAAGGTGCCGATCGACACCGCGATCGCCAGCTCGAAGTTGTTGCCCGACGCGGTGAAGGCCACGCTGGTCGACTTCGCGTAGTTCAGCCCGACCGCCCGCGAGGCGAACAGGCTGATGACGAACATGAGGACGAAGTACAGCAGGAGGGGCACGGCCATCCGCGCCACGTCGAGCGGCTGGGACGTGATGGCATCGCCCTGCATGGCGAACAGCAACACGATCGTGAACAACAGCCCGTAGAGGGCCCACGGGCCGATCCGGGGGAGGAACGTCTCCTCGTACCACTCCCGGCCCTTGGCCCGCTCGCCGAACACTCGGGTGAGGAAGCCGGCCAACAGCGGGATGCCGAGGAACACCAACACCGAGAGCACGATCGCCCACACGGAGAACTCGGCCGTCGTGGTCTCCAGCCCCAGCCAGGAGGGCAGAAGCTGCAGGTAGAACCAGCCCAGGGCGCCGAACGCCACGACCTGGAACACCGAGTTGATCGCGACCAGCACCGCGGCGGCCTCCCGGTCCCCGCAGGCCAGGTCGTTCCAGATGAACACCATGGCGATGCAGCGGGCCAGGCCCACGATGATCAGCCCGGTACGGAACTCCGGCAGGTCGGGTAGGAAGACCCACGCGAGGGTGAACATGAACGCCGGACCGGCGATCCAGTTGAGGAACAGCGACAGCGTGAGCAGTTTCCGGTCACCGGTGACCCGGTGGGTCTCGTCGTAGCGGACCTTCGCGAGGACCGGGTACATCATCACCAACAGGCCGATGGCGATCGGGACGGAGATCCCGCCGATCTTCACCGAGTCCAGCGCCCGGTCTAGGCCGGGGATGAACCGTCCGAGCAGCAGCCCGACGGCCATCGCCATGAGAATCCAGAGGGCCAGCCAGCGGTCGAGGAACGACATCTTCTCGGCGACCGGTGCCACGCCGGGCCCGGTCATCATGGTGCTCATCCGGGGGAACGTCCTTAGATCGATGATTGTCTATGGGGGAGGCTAGGCTGACACATCGGTAAGTGTCAATGTATCTTCGGGGGCAGGTGAGGTGGACGATGACAACAGTGGAACCCGGCCTGTCGGCGGAGCAGTACGCGTGTTGTTCGATGTCGGCGGGGCCGGTGGACGCTTCCACCGCCGAGCGGATGTCGGCGCGACTCAAGGCGCTCGCGGACCCGATGCGGTTGCGCCTGTTGTCGCACATCGCGGCACAGGGGTGCGACTCCGTGTGCGCGTGCGACCTGCTCGAGGTCGTCGACATCAGCCAGCCCACGATCAGCCACCATCTCAAGAAGCTCGTCGAGGCCGGGTTGCTGGTCCGCGAGCAGCGCGGCAAGTGGGCGCACTACTCGGTGGTGCGCGAGTCGTTCAACGACCTGCGTAGCTTCCTCGACCTGTCCTGACCGGGCGCGACGACGCGGTGGGGAGCCCGGTGGGGAGCCCGGTCGTCGGCTACCCGGTGCGACCGTAGGGCGTGATGACCGCGGCCCTGTGGTGCTCGCGCATGGCGCGGAAGTGCGCGGAGGAGTCGAGCAGCGAGCGGTTGCCCAGGGTGGTGGCCAGGCGGCCCTCGGCGAGCTCGGTGGCCGGGTGGACGGCGTGTCTGAGCTGGTCGGCGAGGTAGTCCGGCCGCCCGTACACCGACATGTGGCGGGCGGCGTGCGCCGCTGAGGCGTCGATGCCGGCCCAGTTGACGGCCCACCCGGCGTGGCGGAACATCTGGTCGAAGAAGACTCGCTGCGTGCGGCTGTTCCCATCGCGGAACGGGTGCACGAGGGTGAGCTCGGACCAGTGCTCGGCGATGTTGTCGGTGGCCGCGTCGGGGTCGGTGGTGCTCGGCGGTCGGATGGCGATCTGCCGGAAGACCCGGTCGAGCTCGTCGGGCAGGAACTGCGGGCGGGCATGAGGGATGCCGAGGGCGCGGGTGTCGACGGTGCGGAGCTCGCCGGCCCAGTCGAAGATGTCCTGGAGGATGTAGCGGTGGATCGCTTGGAGGTGCTCGAAATCGAATCGACCCTCCAGCGGGCTGAGTTCCAGTTCCACGACCCGGAAGAAGGCCAGGTCGCGCTCGTATTCCGCCAGCTCGGCGGGGTCGGAGATGCCCAGTCGGTTACGCAGAACCCCCGAGGGTTCCTTGTACGGATCTCGGGGGTTCATGGGCGTGAGGGCAGCGTCAGGGAGCGGTGCGCTCACGCACCGCGGCGCGGATCTCGGCGAGAGCCCGGTCGCGGCTGAGGAGCCCGTCGGCGAACCGGCGGGTGATCTCGAGGGCCTCGGGTGAGGGCTCCATGCCGGCCATGCGGTGGCCGGCGGCGGCTCCTGCGAGTGCCTGGTCGGGGGTCGGGCGGATGCGGGTGGCCACACAGTCTCCTTGCGTCGACGTGCAGCCGATTCTACCTGCTCAGCAGGGCGGGGACCGCGACCGGCAAGTGGACCGCCCCGCCCCGCCTCGGTCGTTCTCGTCGCCTCAAACCGTGATACAGTTTTGAATGTGAAAGCGGTGATCTACGCGTCCGCACGCCGACATGGAGTTGCGGATGCGGAGATCAGAGCGGTGCTGGCGCATCCGATAGTTCGCTATGGCCTGGTGCCTCGGGCGGATCCCGAGGCGAAGCTGGTCAGGATGGTCGGCGACATGAACGGTGGGGCCTTGATCGAAGTGGTCGCCGACCAGATCGAGCAAGATGAGCTGCATGTGTTCCACGCCATGCTGCTGACGGCGGCTGTGGCTCGCGAGGTCCTCGTGGCAACCGGAGGGGCGGTTGATCTGACCGATGAGGTCAGTGCCCGGCAGAGAGCGCGATTGGAGTAATGATGAGTGCTGCCAGTGAACGTGAAACACGCTACGAGCGTCTTGCCGACGCGGTGGAGGCCGGCGAGTACGAGATCGACGCCGGGGCTGTCGAAATACGTCCGGACTACCGGTCCGGCCGGCCGCGGACCGGTGATGTCGCTGAAGAGACCCGGCCGTTGGCTGTCCGTTTGACCGAGTCGGACCGTCGAAGGCTTGCGGACTATGCCGAGCGGACCGGGCAGCCGATGAGTGCGGTTATCCGGTCAGCGATCGACGAGTACCTCGCACGTCATCCCGCAGCCTGACAAGCCGGAGATCCGAGAACCGTCGACTTCTCACCGTAGTGCGCCCGCCGATCTCCGCTTCGAAGGACGTCGAGCAGGTCAGGGACGAACCACCCCGGTGCGCGCCGCCCGAACTCGGCCTGCGACAGCGCCCCTGCACCCGCGGGCACCCGGCCGAGCACCGGAACCCCGGTCACGCGGGGCAGGTCCTCGAGGTTGCAGCGCTCGGCGAGGTCCGGATCGGCCGACCAGGACCCGATGACGACCCCCGCGCACCGCAGACCCGCCGCCTCGATCGCGCGGACGGTGAGCTCGGTGTCCGACAGCGTGCCCAGTCCGGCCCTCGCGACCACGACCACCGGGGCGTCGAGCGACCGGGCGAGGTCGAGGACGGTGAGGCCGGCGCCGAGCCGGACGAGCACGCCGCCGGCGCCCTCGACCAGATCCAGGCGCCCGCGTGCAGGTCCGCAGGTCGCCGCGGAGTCGGGCGCGGAGTCGGGCACCG
>NZ_KV823847.1:0-37084 GCF_001815995.1 Dietzia sp. HMSC21D01
CCGGGCGGGCCGCGGTGTGCGGCCCGCCCGGCGACGAGGGAGGACAGATCACTTCGAGTAGAGCTCGACGATCAGCTGCTCCTGCAGCGGCACCTCGATCTGGGCGCGCTCGGGGAGCTGGTGGACGAGGATCCGCAGGGTCGTGGGGACGACCTGCAGCCACGCCGGGACGGGACGCTCACCGAGCGTCTCCTGGGCGATCTCGAACCAGTCCATCTTGGTGGACTTGGGACGGACATCGATGATGTCGTACTGCGAGACGCGGTAGCTCGGGATGGTCACCTTCTGGTCGTTGACCAGGAAGTGGCCGTGCGCCACGAGCTGACGGGCCTGGCGGCGCGTCCGCGCGAGACCCGCGCGGTACACGACGTTGTCCAGCCGCGACTCGAGGATCTGGAGGAGGTTCTCACCGGTCTTACCGGCGCGGCGGTTGGCCTCCTCGTAGTAGCGACGGAACTGCTTCTCCATCACGCCGTAGGTGAAGCGGGCCTTCTGCTTCTCCTGCAGCTGGGTGCGGTACTCGGACTCCTTGATCCGCGCACGGCCGTGATGACCGGGCGGGAAGGGCCGACGTTCGAATGCGGTGTCTCCACCCACGAGGTCCACGCCGAGACGGCGGGACTTGCGGGTGACGGGGCCGGTGTAACGTGCCATGGTCTAGTGCGTTCCTTCCGGCTCAGACTCGACGCCGCTTGGGCGGACGACAGCCGTTGTGGGGCTGGGGGGTGACATCGGAGATCGTGCCCACCTCGAGGCCGGCGGCCTGGAGGGAGCGGATCGCGGTCTCACGTCCCGAGCCGGGGCCCTTGACGAACACGTCGACCTTCTTGACGCCGTGCTCCTGCGCCTTGCGGGCCGCGTTCTCGGCGGCGAGCTGGGCGGCGAAGGGCGTCGACTTACGCGAGCCCTTGAAGCCGACGTGGCCGGAGGACGCCCATGCGAGGACGCCACCGGACGGGTCGGTGATCGAGACGATGGTGTTGTTGAACGTGCTCTTGATGTGGGCCTGGCCCAGGGGCACGTTCTTCTTATCCTTGCGACGGCCCGTCTTCTTCGGGCCCGCAGCGCGTGACTTGGGGGGCATTACTTCTTCTTTCCGGCGACGGTCTTCTTCGGACCCTTACGGGTACGGGCATTGGTCTTGGTGCGCTGACCACGGACGGGCAGGCCACGACGGTGACGCAGTCCCTGGTAGCTACCGATCTCGATCTTCCGGCGGATATCGCCCTGGATCTCGCGGCGGAGGTCACCCTCCACCTTGTAGTTGCCCTCGATGTCGTCACGAAGGACGGTCAGCTGCTCGTCGGAGAGGTCCTTGGTGCGCAGATCGGGGCTGATACCCGTACGCTCCAGGATCTCCAGCGACCGGGTGCGACCGATGCCGAAAATGTAGGTGAGCGCGATCTCCATGCGCTTGTCGCGTGGGAGATCGACGCCGGCAAGGCGTGCCATGTGGCGTATCTCTTTCGTCGTGCGGTAGGTCTGCTCCCCGACCGTCCCCGATCCGGATGGTCATCTCTCGATGAGCAACCGTCCGGGGCCCCGGCCTCCGCAACCGGGGGTACGAACCCGCCGACCCCTTTCGCGGAGGCGGCGGCTGGTACGGGGAGTTGAGCGTCTTTACTTGTAGCGGTAGACGATCCGTCCACGCGTCAGGTCGTAGGGCGAGAGCTCCACGACCACGCGATCCTCCGGGAGGATGCGGATGTAGTGCTGCCGCATCTTCCCGCTGATGTGGGCGAGGACCTTGTGCCCGTTCTCGAGCTCGACGCGGAACATTGCGTTCGGCAACGGCTCGACGACACGGCCCTCGACCTCGATGGCTCCGTCTTTCTTTGCCATGCTGGTTACGGTCCTCCACGATTCCCCGGATGACGTCTACCGGATTGTGGTGCACTGGTGGGCACACCGACGTATAAGCCTACGCGAGGTCGCTGGTCAGCGCCAATCGCGACGAACCGGCCCGCCCGGCCACCTGTCAGACGTAGCAGGCGCGACCGGCGGGGGCGCCCTCGAACCGCTGCTGTAGCCAGTTCATGGCCGCCGGCAGCTTCTCCACCGCGCCCAACAGATGCTCGGGCGCAAGGCCGGGTTCCCAGGTGACCGGCGCCCCCTCGCGGCAGTACCGCTTCGCCGTCTCCTCCGCGTCCCAGAACGGCACGAGAGGATCGGTGCCGGAATGCCACATGAACACCGGCACCCGCGGCACATCCGGACTGAGGCGGACGCTGTTCTCGGCGAATGCGCGCATGAGCCCCTCCTCCGCCATGAGGTCGCCGCCACGCAGGACCATCGGGACCGACCGGAACGCGCCGAAGGTCAGCAGCGTCGCGGTACACCGGCCCTTCAGCTGGTGGTAGAGATGCCAACCGTCAGGGGTGAGCTTCTCCTCGAGACGGATCGCTTCCGGGTACTCACGGGCCATCCCCACCGCGGCGGCGAACGCCAACCCGAACGCCGGGTGCGGCTGGTTGCCGATCATCCGCGCCATCGTGGTCATGTCCGTCGGGACGCCGCCCTTCGCAACGCCCACCAGGTTCACGTCGGGGGCGTAGTCGTCGTGCAGGAGCGAGACCCAGGCACTGGCGATGCCGCCCCCCGAGTACCCCAGCGCGCCGAACCGGCTGTTCCGGGAATCGAAACGAGGGTCATCCCGCACCGCCCGCATGCCGTCGAGGACGATGCGCCCGGACAGCTGTCCCCCCGGGTATGCGACCTTGGGTCCCAGATGGTCCGGGATGATGACGGTCCAGCCCTGGTCCAGACGGGACCGGAGGAAGACCATGGCGTTGTCCTGCACGGTCTCGAGGGTGGGGTGCACGAGGGTCTCGGTGGGCGCACACCGCTGCCCCAACGCGTTGAGGTAGTGCTGGTAGCTCAGGACCGGGCCGTCGGGGCGGGCGTGATGGGGCCGGACCACGGTCGCGGTGGCCAGCAGCGGCCGGTCCCGAGTGTCCGTGGACCGGTACGCGATCTCGGTGACGCCGTACCCGAGGAATACCGGCATCGTCACGGTCCTGGAGTTGATGACCCGGCCCGGCGCCGCATCCGCGAGCGCCTGCGGGTCAGCGTGGTAGAAGGGTCCGGGCTGCGGGTCCTCCGCGATCGACCCCGCGCCGCCCTCCGCAACGGATTGTGCGGCGGCTCCCTGCGTTACGAGCAGGGCCTGCGCTAGCACGAGGGAGAGCATCACCAGGACCGCGACCGCGGGACGCACTGACGTGGGGAGTTCCCGGGGAACGCGGACGGGTGTTGGCATGCCCTGACCTTTCAGGCCGATCTGAACCGAGAGAACATGCTAACCCGACCGCGGTCGTCCGCGGCCGGCCCCCCGGGCCCGAGCGACGCCGGCCCCCGGGCCGGCCTGCGCCCTCCGGGGCGCGGGACGACCCGCCTCAGCCGAGTGGACGGGGGGTGAGGATCCGGGGCCCGTCCGCTGTGACGGCGACGGTGTGTTCCCAGTGCGAGGCCGGCGAGCCGTCGACGGTGACGACCGTCCAGTCATCCGACAGGGTCCGCGTGTCGGTCTCTCCGCCGAGAACCAGCATCGGCTCGATCGCCAGGACCGACCCCTCCTGGAGGCGCGGTCCCCTACCGGGCTTGCCCTCGTTGGCGAGGAACGGCCATTCGTGCATCTCACGGCCGATGCCGTGGCCGCCGAAACCGTCGACGATCCCGAGTGAGACGCCGTGCCGTTCCTCGGCCCGCCGGGTGGCCACCTCGAGCGCGTGCGACACGTCGGTCAACCTGTTCCCCGGGAGCATCGCGCGCATGCCCACCTCGAGGACCTCACGTGTCGCGTCGTTGAGGGCGGCGACATCGGGCGCGAGGGAACCCACGCCGAACGTCCACGCCGAGTCACCGTGCCATCCCTCGAGGATGGCGCCGCAGTCGATCGAGACGAGGTCGCCTTCGCGCAGCACCGTGCCCGGACCGGGGATCCCGTGCACCACGACCTCGTTGACCGAGGAACAGATGGAGCCCGGGAATCCCTCGTACCCCTTGAAGGACGGTATGGCCCCGGCCTCGCGGATCAACTGCTCCGCGACCTCGTCGAGATCACCTGTCGTCGCGCCCGGGACGGCGGCGTCCCGGACCGCGATGAGCGTGCGGCCGACGATGCGCCCCGCCGCCTCCATCGCGTCCAACTCCCCTGCAGTGCGAGCGGTGACGACGCCCTTGCGCGACCGGCCGAACACGGCGGGCGTCAGCGACCCAGCGCGGCGAGCGCGCGGGCGTTGATCTCCTCGACCTCACCGACGGCGTCGATGCTCTTGACGTCGCCCGCGTAGTACTCGAGCAGAGGGGCGGTCTCGGACCGGTACACGGACATGCGATTCCGGATGACGTCCTCGGTGTCGTCCTCGCGACCACGGGCGAGCATCCGCTGGACCACCGTGTCGTCGTCGACCTTGAACTCCAGCACCGCGTCGAGGGAGCACCCCGCCTCGGAGAGCATCTCCTTGAGGGCGTCCGCCTGCGCGACGCTGCGCGGGTACCCGTCGAGCAGGAAGCCCTCCTCGGCGTCGGGCTCGGCGATCCGGGCCTTGACCATGCGGTTGGTCACCTCCGCGGGGACCAGGTTGCCGGCGTCGATGTACCCCTTCGCCTCCTTGCCCAGGTCGGTGCCCTGGGAGATGTTGGCGCGGAAGAGGTCACCGGTCGAGATGTGGGGCACGCCGAGCTTCTCCGACAACAGAGCCGCCTGGGTTCCCTTACCGGCACCGGGAGGGCCGAGGAGGACGAGACGCATGGTGGGGACCAGCCTTTCTACAGTGGGGTTGCTCGGACGAGGCCGCGGCTACTTGAGGAAGCCCTCGTAGTTGCGCTGCATCAACTGGGCTTCGATCTGCTTCACGGTGTCGAGGCCCACGGAGACCATGATGAGCACGGCGGTGCCGCCGAACGGCATGTTCTGCATGTCGCCACCCCCGCTGCCCATGTCGAGGAAGATGTTCGGGAGCACGGCGATGAGGCCGAGGTACAGCGAGCCGAAGAGCAGGATCCGGTTGAGGACGTAGCCCAGGTACTCGGCGGTCGGACGGCCGGGCCGGATCCCCGGGATGAAGCCGCCGTACTTCTTCATGTTCTCGGCCTGCTCCATCGGATCGAACTGGATGGCCACGTAGAAGTACGCGAAGAAGATGATGAGGGCGAAGTACAGGACGATGTAGCCCCAGCTCGACGGGTTCTGGAGGTACTGCATCACGTAGCGCTGCCAGAACCCGTCGCCCGACGGCTCGGGGCCCTGCACCAGCTGGGTGATGAGGATCGGCACGTACATGAGCGACGACGCGAAGATCACGGGGATGACGCCCGCCTGGTTGACCTTCAGCGGCAGGTAGGTCGAGGTCCCGCCGTACTGACGGCGACCGACCATCCGCTTGGCGTACTGGACGGGGATCCGCCGCTGCCCCTGCTCGACGAAGACGACGGCGACGACGATGAGCACCACCGCGAACATGACCGCGGCGAACTTCATGGTCGACGAGTTCTGATAGATGTTCACGCCCTCGGCGGGGATGCGGGACGCGATGCCGGCGAAGATGAGCAGCGACATGCCGTTGCCGACGCCGCGGTCGGTGATGAGCTCGCCGAACCACATCACGAGGGCCGCGCCGGCCGTCATGACGATCACGATCGTGACGAGCGTGAGCACGTCGTCGTCCATGAGGACGGACTGCCCGTTACCGAGGAGCTGTCCCCGGTCGGCCAACGCGACGATGCCGGCGGACTGGAGCACGGCCAGCGCGATGGTCAGATAGCGCGTGTACTGCGTCATCTTGGCCTGGCCGGACTGCCCCTCCTTCTTCAGCTGCTCGAAGTAGGGGATGACCACGGTGAGCAGCTGGACGATGATGCTCGCCGTGATGAACGGCATGATGCCGATCGCGAAGACGGACAGCTGCAGCAGCGCGCCACCGGAGAACAGGTTGACCAGGGAGTACAACTGGGCGTTGTCCCCGGTCATCGCGGTGTCGAGCAGGCCGCGCAGCTTGGGGTAGTCGACGCCGGGCGACGGGATCTGCGCGCCGATCCGGTAGAGGATGATGATCCCGAGGGTGAAGAGGATCTTCTTCCTCAGGTCCCGGTCCTTGATCGCGGACGCGAGTGCGGAGAGCACATGTCCTCCTGGTCGTGGTCGGCTGTGGGCCGCCGGTCGTCGAAAGCAGATGCGCCGGGAGCGGGTCGGATGGACCGCACGGCGGTCGCCGGGCCCGGAGCGCACAACGGGAAAACTCTATCAAGACGAGGGCAGGGGCCGGATCCGAGACTCTCGGACCCGACCCCTGCGCACCTCAGCGGCCCGCGAGGGGCCGGCCGGGGATCAGGCCCCGGCCTCCGACACGCTTCCGCCGGCGGCCTCGATCTTGCTCTTGGCCGACGCGGAGACCTTGTCGACGGTCAGGGTGACGGCGACGGAGATCTCCCCGTCACCGAGAACCTTGACCGGCTGGTTCTTGCGGACAGCGCCCGCGTCGACGAGCTCGGCCACGCCGATCTCGCCGCCGTTGGGGAACAGCCGCTGGATGTCGGACACATTGACGACCTGGAAGACGACCTTGTTGCGGTTCTTGAAGCCCTTGAGCTTCGGGAGCCGCATGTGGATCGGCATCTGGCCGCCCTCGAACGCCGCGGGGACGTTCTTACGCGCCTTGGTGCCCTTGGTACCGCGACCGGCCGTCTTGCCCCGCTTGCCGCCTTCACCGCGACCAACGCGGATCTTGTCGGTGTGGGCGCCCGGCGCGGGACGCAGGTGGTGCAACTTGATGGTCATTCTCACTCCGTCTCTTCGACCACGACGAGGTGGTTCACGACGTTGATGAGACCCCGGGTCTGCGCGTTGTCCTCACGCACGACCGACTTCCGGATGCCCTTGAGGCCGAGCGTACGCAGGGAGTCCCGCTGGTTCTTCTTGGTCCCGACGGTCCCACGGACCTGGGTGATCTTGAGGTTCGCCATGGTCAGGCCCCCTGTCCGGCACGCGCGCGGAGCATGCCCGCGGGCGCGACGTCCTCGATCGGCAGGCCGCGACGGGCCGCGACCTCCTCCGGACGGTGCAGACCCTTGAGGGCGGCCACGGTCGCGTGAACGACGTTGATGGCGTTGTCCGACCCGAGCGACTTGCACAGGATGTCGTTGACGCCGGCGGCCTCGAGCACGGCGCGGGCGGCGCCACCGGCGATGACACCGGTACCCGGGGACGCCGGACGCAGCATGACGACGCCGGCGGCGGCCTCACCCTGGATGGGGTGCGGGATGGTGGAGCCGATGAGCGGGACGCGGAAGAAGTTCTTCCGGGCCTCCTCATTGCCCTTCTGGATGGCCGCGGGAACTTCCTTGGCCTTGCCGTAGCCGACGCCGACCATGCCGTTGCCGTCACCGAGGATCACGAGCGCGGTGAAGCTGAAACGCCGACCGCCCTTCACGACCTTGGAGACGCGGTTGATGGTGACGACGCGCTCGATGTACTGCGACTTCTCGTCGTCGTGGCGGCCACGACGGTCGTCGCGGCCCCGCCCGCGGCCGCGGTCGCCGCCGCGCCCCTGGGCGTTGTCGTTGGTGTTCTTGTTGTCTGCGGCGGGTCCGTTGCCTCCGCCGTCACGACGCTGACGTCCCGGCATCAGACGGTCCTTCCATTAGCGGTCAGTGCAGTGGTGTTGATCATCAGAACTCCAGCCCACCCTCGCGGGCGGCGTCGGCGAGCGACGCGATCCGCCCGTGGTACTTGTTGCCACCACGGTCGAACACGACGGCGTCGATGCCGGCGGCCTTGGCGCGCTCGGCCAGGAGCTGGCCGACCTTCGCGCTGCGGGCCTTCTTGTCGCCCTCGAGAGACCGCACATCGGCCTCGATGGTCGACGCGGCGGCGAGCGTACGGCCCGCCAGGTCGTCGACGATCTGGGCGTGGATGTGGCGCGAGGAGCGGTTGACGACCAACCGCGGGCGCTCCGGCGTGCCGGAGACCTTCTTGCGGAGGCGGTAATGGCGCCGGGCGCGACCCTCGCGACGTGCGGTCGAGGCGTCGGTTCCCAGCGGGGAACGCTTCTTGGTGCTGCTCATGATCACTTACCCGTCTTTCCGACCTTGCGACGGACCTGCTCGCCGGCGTAGCGGATGCCCTTGCCCTTGTACGGGTCGTGCTTCCGCAGTCGCTTGATGTTGGCGGCGATCTGGCCCACCTGCTGCTTGTCGATACCGGAGATCGAGAACTTGGTCGCACCATCGACGGCGAACGTGATGCCCGCCGGGGCGGCGACCGGAACCGGGTGCGAGTAACCGAGGGCGAACTCGAGGTCCGAGCCCTTGGCCACGACGCGGTAACCGACGCCGAAGATCTCCATGTCCTGCTTGTAACCCTCGGTCACGCCCACGACCATGTTGTTGACCAGCGAGCGGGAGAGGCCGTGCAGGGAGCGGTTGTCGCGGTGGTCGTCGGGGCGGTTCACCGTGATGGTGTTGTCCTCGATGGTCACCGAGATGGGCTCGGGCAGCACCTGGGTGAGCTCACCCTTGGGGCCCTTGACCGTGATGGTCTGGCCGTCGACCTTGATGTCGACACCGGACGGGACTGTGATCGGAGCCTTGCCGATACGTGACATTTCGTCGCCCCCTTACCAGACGTAGGCGAGGACTTCCCCGCCCACCTTCTTGTTGTTCGCCTGACGGTCGGTGAGCAGACCCTGGGACGTCGAGATGATCGCGACGCCCAGTCCGCCGAGGACCTTGGGCAGTTCGGTGGACTTGGCGTACACGCGCAGACCCGGCTTCGAGATGCGCTTGATGCCCTGGATGCTCCGCTGGCGGGACGGGCCGTACTTCAGATCGATGGTGAGCTTCTTGCCCACCTCGGCGTCGGAGACGGCGTAGTCGGCGATGTAACCCTCCTGCTTGAGGATCGCCGCGATGTTGCCCTTGAGCTTGGAATGCGGCATCGACACGGTGTCGTGGAACGCCGAGTTGGCGTTACGCACACGCGTCAGCATGTCCGCGATGGGATCGGTCATCGACATGGATGGACCATGTTCCTTTCTCGTAACGGTTCCCATGCAACACGTCCCTCCGGCGACCTGTGGGTCGCCCGCGAACGTCGTGGGCCTATCACGAAGAGTGCGAATGTTCTCTTGTGTGGGATCCGGCTCCCCGTGGGGCGCTCGGGTGTCCCGCCGTTCACAGTGCTCTTCTCACTGTTCACGACCAGACGACTGGGCCGTCTGCCCGTCGCCGGGGATCCGCGGTGCGGTGCCCCGGCGAGGACGGCCGGTCCGGCCTGGCAGGAGAGGCTCAGTTCTCCTTGAAGGGGAAACCGAGCTGCTTGAGCAGCGCCCGGCCCTCTTCGTCGTTCGTCGCGGTGGTGACGACGGTGATGTCCATACCACGCGGACGATCGACCTTGTCGACGTCGATCTCGTAGAACATCGTCTGCTCGTTGAGACCGAAGGTGTAGTTGCCGTGGCCGTCGAACTGCTTGCCGGAGAGGCCGCGGAAGTCGCGGATACGCGGCAGGGCGACCGTGGTCAGACGGTCCAGGAACTCCCACATGCGATCGCCACGCAGGGTGACGCGCGCACCGATGGGCATGCCCTCACGCAGCTTGAACTGCGCGATGGACTTGCGGGCCCGGCGGACCTCGGGCTTCTGACCGGTGATCAGGGTGAGGTCGTTGATCGCGCCGTTGATGAGCTTGGCATCGCGAGCGGCGTCGCCCACGCCCATGTTGACGACGACCTTGACGACGCCCGGGATCTGCATGACGTTCGTGTACTCGAACGTCTCGTTCAGGGCCGGCTTGATCTCGTTGCGGTACTTCGCCTTGAGGCGCGGGGTGTAGCCGGAGGGAAGTGCGGTCTCGGTCATGGTCACAGGTCCTTCCCGGTCTTACGCGAGACACGGACGCGCTTGCCGTTCTCGTCGGTGCGGATTCCCACCCGGGTCGGGGTGCCGTCGGCGTCCACGACCATCACGTTGGACACGTGGATCGGGGCCTCCTGGGTGACGATGCCACCGGAGGAGGCGCCACGCTCGGCAGCCGAGTTGGAGGTGTGCTTCTTGATGCGGTTGACGCCCTCGACGAGGACCTTCTCCTGCGCGGGGTAGGCCTGGATGACCTTGCCCTTCGCGCCCTTGTCCTTGCCCGAGATGACGAGCACGGTGTCGCCCTTGTGAACCTTCATGTCAGAGCACCTCCGGAGCCAGCGAGACGATGCGCATGAACTTCTTGTCGCGCAGCTCGCGGCCGACGGGCCCGAAGATGCGCGTGCCGCGCGGGTCGTTGTCGTTCTTGATGATGACGGCGGCGTTCTCGTCGAACTTGATGTACGACCCGTCCGGGCGACGGCGCTCCTTGGCGGTTCGCACGATGACGGCCTTGACGACCTCACCCTTCTTGACGTTGCCGCCGGGGATGGCGTCCTTGACGGTGGCGACGATGATGTCGCCCACGCCCGCGTAGCGACGCTTGGACCCGCCGAGAACGCGGATGCAGAGAATCTCCTTGGCACCCGTGTTGTCGGCGACCTTCAGCCGCGACTCCTGCTGGATCATGGTTCTCCTGACCAGGTCTGTTCGATGTGTGCCGGATACCGACCCGACACACGCGGTCATGCCGCCCGGGCGCGCGAAAGGTACGCGACAGCTCGGGCAACTGTTCCAGTGTAGGGTGCGGCCCCTGCGCGGCCCAAATCCCGGTCAGCTACCCCCTGACCCCGCCGACCCGGCGCCGACCGAGCGGAGCGACCCGGAGGAACCGGACGAGCCGGCGGAACCCGTCGCGCCCGAAGAGCCGGTCGAGCCGGCCGAGCCGGTCGAGCTGGTCGAGCTGGTCGACCCCAGCGAACCCAGTGGGCCGTTCTCGCGGTCGGCCACTCCCCCGGTCGTGGCGCGCGAATTGGGAACGGCGGGCGCGAGGCCGGAGAGGATGTGCCGCAGGCCCGGAAGCATCTGTGGGACGAAGGCCGGCCAGTTGTGGATACCGGCGTCCATGTAGACGACCTGCAGATCGACATCCGGGACCCCGCGCAGTGCGCCCTCGAGCGCGCGGGTGCTCTCGTAGGACCCCTTCTCGAGGATGTGGCCGTCGAGCAGCACGACTTCGTTACTCCCGAAGTACCCCAGCTCGGTCGATCCGACGAGCCCGGTGGCAGCGCTGAGGAACACGGACTGTCCGGCCAGCCCGCTCGGGTCGGCGACCGTGTCGTGGTCCTCCCACGCCTGCGATCCCCGTGGTCCCCACATGTTGGTCACCTCACCGTGGCGGGCGGCCACGGTCAGACGGGCGTACTGGTACCCGAGCTCGTCCAGTGTCGAATAGGCACCCGACACTCCCCCGGCCCCGCTGAACATCTCCGGAGTGGAGTTGGCCAGGTGGAGCGCCGACGCCGCCCCCATCGAGACGCCCAACACGCCCCAGTCCCCGTTGTGCGCGAGCCCGTCGGCGGTGCCTTCGAGACCCTGCTCGAGCAGCGGCGGCAGCTCCTCGGTCAGGAACGTCTCCCAGCTGTTGGGGCCGAGGACCGGATCGTCGGTCCGCCAGTCGGACCACATCGATGACGGAGCGCCGGTCGGCGCGATCACGTTGACGTCGAGGTCGCGCACGGCCGGATCGCCCCAGCCCATGCCACCGCTCCAGCCCGAGGGGGACTCGCTGCCCACACCGTCGAGGAAGTAGACGTTGGGGGCGTCGACGCCCGCGGGAGCGCGGTAGACCTCCACCCGCACGACCCGCTGCATCGTCGCCGACGTGACCGTCCAGACCTCGGCGCGCCCGTCGACCTCGTGTGGGGACGCGGGGAAGAGCGGATCTATGCTCCGCACCTCGGACCGGGTGATCGACTTGTCGCGGACCGCTATCGGCTGCCCGGGCGGCAGCGAGCTGCCGGGCCGAGCGAAATCCCCGGACCCGGCGTCCGCGAGTGATCCGAGGACGCCCGTCAACGGGATCGGCGCGCCGAGATGGGTCGAGGCGGCAATACTCAGCGACGGTACCCCGAACAGGCTCCCGGGCACGACGCTCGGCGCCAGGGACGCAGGGTCGACGGACCCCGGCCCGATCGATCCGGCGTCGGGGCTCTGCGCGGCGGCCGGCACGGCCCCGCCGGCGATCAGAGCCACCGCGGCTGCCGACGCGGCGAGGGCGCGCAATCCGCGGGCGGCCCCGGCTCGCACTTCCTTCCGCTGGTGATTATCCACTCGTACGGTCATGTGGCGTCCTGTCCTGGCTGGGCGATGTCGCTGTCGTGTGTGAGGCTCCGGTCCGTACCCGGGCCGATGACACAGTACGTTCCCCGTCGTATCAGCGTCTACTCATGTGACAAATGCGAACAACCCGCCCCCGGGAATCCCAGGGGCGGGTTGCTCGTGTGGAGCGGGGCGGACCTACTTGGCGCGCTCCAGGACCTCCACGAGGCGGTACCGCTTCGAGGCGGACAGCGGGCGGGTCTCCATGATCCGCACGCGGTCGCCGACACCGGCGGTGTTGGTCTCGTCGTGCGCCTTGACGCGCTCCGTACGACGCATGATCTTGCCGTACAGCGGGTGCTTCACGCGGTCCTCGAGCTCGACGACGATGGTCTTCTCCATCTTGTCGGACACGACGTACCCGATCCGCACCTTGCGGCTGTTGCGCTCGGTGTTCTCGTTGGACTCAGTCACAACTGCTTCCTTGTCACTCACTTGGCATCACCCGGCGCCGCCGACAGCCCGAGCTCGCGCTCGCGCATGACGGTGTAGATGCGAGCGATGTCGTGACGGACGACACGCAGGCGACGGTTGTTGGTCAGCTGACCGGTGGCCATCTGGAAGCGCAGGTTGAACAGCTCTTCCTTGGCCTCACGCAGACGCGCGGTCAGCGCTTCCGCGTCGAGCTCGCGCAGCTCGGGGGCGGTGGTTCCACTAGCCATCAGAACTGCTCCTCCCGGGTCACGATGCGGGTCTTACAGGGGAGCTTGTGCTGCGCGCGGCGAAGCGCCTCGCGAGCGGTCTCCTCGTTCGGGTACGACATCTCGAAGAGGATGCGTCCCGGCTTGACGTTGGCGACCCACCACTCGACCGACCCCTTACCGGAACCCATGCGGACCTCGGCGGGCTTCTTGGTCAGAGGACGGTCCGGGTAGATGTTGATCCAGACCTTGCCACCACGCTTGATATGGCGGTTGATGGCGATACGAGCGGACTCGATCTGACGGTTGGTGACGTAGGCCGGCTCGAGGGCCTGGATGCCGTAGTCACCGAACGTCACCTTGGTGCCGCCCTTGGCCGCACCGCTGCGGCCGGGGTGGTGCTGCTTGCGGTGCTTGACGCGCTTCGGGATCAGCACGGTCAGGCCTCCTTGTTTTCTGTGGGCGCCTCGGCCGGGGCAGCCGAGCCGGCGCGGCCGGTCTCGGTGCTGGTGGCCGTGGTGCCCTGGGCGCCGGAGCGACGGGGCCGGCCGGCACCACGCTCGCGGCGCGGGCCACGGTCAGCGCCCCCGCGGTTGCTGGACTGGGCGTACTGGTCGGACTCGCGGCGACCGCCCACGACGTCGCCCTTGTAGATCCACACCTTGACGCCGATGCGACCGAAGGTCGTCTTGGCCTCGTACGTGCCGTAGTCGATCTCGGCACGGAGGGTGTGGAGCGGGACGCGACCCTCGTGGTAGCGCTCCGAACGGGACATCTCGGCACCGCCGAGACGACCCGAGCAGACCACCTTGATGCCCTTGACCTGCGGCTGGCGCATGGCGGACTGGATGCCCTTGCGCATCGCGCGGCGGAAGGCCACGCGGTTGGACAGCTGCTCGGCGATGCCCTGGGCAACGAGCTGGGCGTCGGCCTCGGTGTTCTTGATCTCGAGGATGTTGAGGTGGACCTGCTTGCCGGTGAGCTTCTCGAGCTCGCCACGCAGGCGGTCGGCCTCGGCGCCACGACGACCGATCACGATGCCGGGACGGGCGGTGTGGATGTCCACGTGGACCCGGTCACGGGTACGCGAGATGTCCACGCCCGAGATGCCGGCACGCTCCATGCCCTTCGACAGGAGCTGGCGGATCTTGATGTCCTCGGACACGTAGTCGGCGTACTGCTTATCGGCGAACCACTTGGACGTCCAGTCCGAGGTGATGCCCAGACGGAAGCCGTGCGGATGGATCTTCTGTCCCATTTAGCGGGCACCTCCCTGGTTACGACGTCCCCGGCCGGACCCGGCCTTCTCGGGCACGCTGGTCACCTCGACGGTGATGTGGCTCGTGCGCTTCCGCACGCGGAAGGCCCGGCCCTGGGCGCGCGGACGGAACCGCTTCAGGGTCGGCCCCTCGTCGGCGTACGCCGTGGTGACGACCAGGGTCCGGGGATCCAGATCCAGGTTGTTCTCGGCGTTCGCGATAGCCGACGCCAGAACCTTGGCGACCGGCTCGCTGGCGGCCTGCGGGGCGAACCGCAGGATGTCCAGCGCGTCAGAGGCGTCCTTGCCCCGGACCAGGTCGATCACGCGACGCGCCTTCATGGGCGTCACGCGGACGAACTTAGCGGTGGCGCGGGCGGTGAGCTTCTGCTCGGCCTGCGCTTCGTTCTTCTGGGTGTCAGTGCTCATCGACGCTTACTCTTCCGATCGTCCTTGATGTGCCCCTTGAACGTGCGCGTCGGCGCGAACTCGCCGAGCTTGTGACCCACCATCGAGTCGGACACGAACACGGGCACATGCTTGCGGCCGTCGTGGACGGCGAACGTGTGGCCGATGAAATCGGGCAGGATCGTCGAGCGACGCGACCAGGTCTTGATGACCTGATGAGTGCCCTTGTCGTTCTGCACGTCCACCTTCGCGAGGAGGTGTTCGTCGACGAACGGACCCTTCTTGAGACTACGAGGCATCCTAGTTTCCCTCCTTAGCGCTTCTTACCGGTGCGACGGCGACGGACGATGAGGCTGTCGCTCGCCTTGTTGGGCTTGCGGGTCCGGCCCTCGGGCTGGCCCCACGGGCTGACGGGGTGACGTCCACCGGACGTCTTGCCCTCGCCACCACCGTGCGGGTGGTCGATGGGGTTCATGACCACGCCACGGACGGTCGGGCGGACGCCCTTCCACCGCATGCGGCCGGCCTTACCCCAGTTGATGTTGGCCTGCTCTGCGTTGCCGACCTCGCCGATCGTGGCGCGGCAGCGCACGTCGACGCGGCGGATCTCACCGGACGGCATACGCAGGGACGCGTAGGTGCCCTCCTTGCCGAGCAGCTGGATACCGGCGCCGGCCGCGCGGGCCATCTTGGCACCGCCGCCCGGGCGCAGCTCCACCGCGTGCACGACCGTGCCGGCGGGGATGTTGCGGAGCGGCAGGTTGTTGCCGGTCTTGATGTCGGCGCCTGCGCCCGACTCGACCTTCATGCCCTGCTTGAGGTTGCGGGGTGCGAGGATGTAGCGCTTCTCGCCGTCCGCGTAGTGCAGCAGCGCGATGTTCGCGGTGCGGTTCGGGTCGTACTCGATGTGCGCCACGGTGGCGAGCACGCCGTCCTTGTCGTTCCGACGGAAGTCGATGACGCGGTACTGGCGCTTATGCCCACCGCCCTTGTGACGGGTGGTGATGCGGCCGTGGCCGTTGCGGCCGCCGGTCTTGCTCAGCGGGCGCAGCAGCGACTTCTCGGGCGTCGAGCGGGTGATCTCGGCGAAGTCCGAGACGCTCGAGCCGCGACGACCGGGGGTCGTGGGCTTGTACTTGCGGATAGCCATGAGGTTCTCTCGTCCTTAACTCTTCCCGCCGTCAGGCGGTCAGACCCGGGATCTCGATGGGCTTGCTGTCGGCCGCGAGGGTCACGATGGCGCGCTTGGTGCTCTTGCGCTGTCCGTACCCGGTGCGGGTGCGCTTGCGCTTGCCCTGACGGTTAGCGGTGTTCACGGACTCCACCGTGACGCCGAAGATCTCCTGGATGGCGATCTTGATCTGCGTCTTGTTGGCGTCCGGTGCCACCAGGAACGTGTACACGCCCTGCTCGAGCAGGCCGTAGGCCTTCTCGGAGACGACCGGGGCGAGGATCACGTCCCGGGGATCGGCGACGGTGCTCACTTGTCGGCCTCCTTCGCAGCCTTGCCGGCGAGCGAACGGCTCGCCTGCGTGACGAACGCATCCAGAGCCTCGACCGAGAACACGACGTCGTCGGCGTTCAGGACGTCGTAGGTGTTGAGCTGATCCGGAGCGATCGGGTGGACATGATCGAGGTTGGCGGCGGAGCGCCATGCGGCGAGGTCCTCACGACCGACCACGATCAGGAACTTCTTCCGGTCGGACAGGGTGCCGAGGAAGTCACGGACACCGGAGGTCGACGGCTTCTGGCCCTCGACGAACTCGGTGACCACGTGGATGCGCTCGCTGGCGGCCCGGTCGGACAGGGCGCCACGGAGAGCGGCGGCCTTCATCTTCTTGGGGGTGCGCTGCGAGTAGTCACGCGGCTTGGGGCCGTGGACCGTACCGCCGCCGGTGTAGGCGGGAGCGCGGGTCGAGCCCTGACGGGCGCGGCCGGTGCCCTTCTGGCGGAACGGCTTACGACCGCCGCCGCTGACCTCGCCGCGGGTCTTGGTCGAGTGGGTGCCCTGCCGCGCCGCGGCGAGCTGCGCCACCACGACCTGGTGCATCAGGGGCAGGTTGGGCTCGACGCCGAAGATCTCGGCGGGGAGCTCGACCGATCCGTCGGTCGAGCCGGCCGGGGTACGGACATCCAGCTTGAGGTTCACGGTGTTCTCCGTCGTGGTCATGCGCGCGCACCGCCCTTCACAGCGGAACGGACCATCACGAGGCCGCCGTTGCGACCCGGGATGGCTCCCTTGATGAGGAGGACGCCGGCCTCGGCGTCGACCTTGTGGACCTTGAGGTTCATGGTGGTCACACGCTCGTTGCCCATGCGGCCGGCCATGGCCTTGCCCTTGAAGACGCGGCCGGGCGTCGAGGCGCCGCCGATGGAACCCGGCTTACGGTGCACGGCCTGGGTACCGTGCGAGGCACCCTGGCCGGCGAAGCCGTGGCGCTTCATGGTGCCGGCGAAACCTTTGCCCTTCGACGTGCCGGTGACGTCGACGAAGGCGCCGTCCTCGAACACGTCGGCGCCGATCTCCTGGCCGATCTCGAAGCCGGCGGCCTGCTCGGCGTTGTCGAGGCGGATCTCGGCGATGTGGCGGCGCGGGGTGACCCCGGCCTTCTCGAACTGACCCGCGACCGGCTTGGTGACCTTGCGGGGGTCGACCGCGCCGAACGCGATCTGGACGGCGTTGTAGCCGTCGTTCTCTTCGGTACGAATCCCGGTCACGACGCACGGCCCGGCCTTCACGACGGTCACCGGGACCACCCGGTTGTTCTCGTCGAAGACCTGGGTCATGCCGAGCTTGGCGCCCAGGATGCCCTTGATCTCGGTGTTACTCATCTGTTCACTGTCTCCGCTGCACGTTGCTTGCTGACCGCTACGCGGTCGGAGGTCACTGGATGTTGACGTCGACGCTGGCAGGCAGGTCGATGCGCATGAGCGCGTCCACGGTCTTCGGCGTGGGGTCGAGGATGTCGATCAGCCGCTTGTGGGTACGCATCTCGAAGTGCTCACGCGAATCCTTGTACTTGTGCGGCGAGCGGATGACGCAGTAGACGTTCTTCTCGGTGGGCAGCGGCACCGGGCCGACGACACGAGCACCCGTACGGGTCACCGTCTCGACGATCTTGCGCGCCGAGGCGTCGATGGCCTCGTGGTCATAGGCCTTGAGCCGGATGCGGATCTTTTGTCCCGCCACTTCGTCCTCTTCTCCTCCCGCCCGTGAAGGCGGCTGTCGTGAGCGCCCTCGCCGCGCGGGGACACTGCTGTGTTCGCTTGTCATACGTGACACCGTCAGACCGTCGATAACCCGGTCTCGTGCATCGGTGCCCGTCGTGGAGGGCTCCCCCGTGCACGCACATGACACGACTACGAGACCTCCAGAGGACGGGATGCCGCACACTCGCGCGAGGCGAGGATGACGGCGGACCGATCCGCTGCCGCTGTTGACGTGTCACGACGCGTCCACGCGGTCGGGCGTGTCGCCCTCCCGCTTTTCCGGCGGGTGATCGCTCACCCGCCCTTGTCGTGCTCGCCCGACCAACCCGGCACCACGAACCGATCCGTGAGGACCCATACGCAGACGCCGCCTTGTCCGGGCAACTTGACCAGTATGCAGTACATCGTCGCCGGGGGCAAAATCGGCGCGCCCCGGCGATCCGACGCCCACGCCGTGTCGTCCCGGACGGCGCCACGGCGCGCGCCACGACTTGGGTACCGTCGGGGAGATCAGCGACCCCGTCCGCGCCTAGGAGAGCTGCCCGTGAACAGTCGACGTGAACCCCGCGATCCTGTCGCCTATCGAAGGGACAGGCGGCAGGCGGTCCTCCGCCATCATCCCGACAAGGGAGGTGACCCCGACGCGCTCCTGCGCGCTCTCGAGGAGGTGGACAGGCGACACGGGGTCATCGGCACCGGTCGCGCCGATCACGGCGCCAGTGCCGAGCAGGTCGCCGCGGTCGCGGTGACGGCATTCGCGGGAGTCGCCGCTGTCGGCCTGTCCGTGGCCATGAGCATCCTCGGCCGCCGTAGGTGATCGACGCCGCCCCACCGCCTCCCACGGAATGCGTGAAGGGCGCCCCACCTCGCGGTGGGACGCCCTTCACATGTGGTGCGAGTTGATCACCCGCGCCGTGGGATCACTCGATCACTTGATGATCTTGGTGACCTGGCCGGCGCCGACGGTGCGGCCACCCTCACGGATGGCGAACCGCAGGCCCTCGTCCATGGCGACCGGCTGGATGAGCTCGACGCTCATCTCGGTGTTGTCGCCCGGCATGACCATCTCGGTGCCCTCGGGGAGGGTCACGACGCCGGTCACGTCCGTGGTACGGAAGTAGAACTGCGGGCGGTAGTTGTTGAAGAACGGCGTGTGACGGCCGCCCTCGTCCTTGGACAGGATGTAGGCCTGACCCTCGAACGTGGTGTGCGGGGTGTAGGCGCCCGGCTTGATGACGACCTGGCCACGCTCGACGTCCTCGCGCTTGAGGCCACGGACCAGCAGACCGACGTTGTCGCCCGCCTCGCCGTAGTCGAGGAGCTTACGGAACATCTCGATGCCCGTGATGGTGGTCTTGGTCGCCTTGTCACGGATACCGATGAGCTCGACGTCCTCGTTGACGTTGATCTGGCCACGCTCGATACGACCGGTGACGACGGTGCCACGACCGGTGATCGTGAAGACGTCCTCGACGGGCATGAGGAACGGCTTGTCGGTCTCACGCTCGGGATCGGGGATCGAGTCGTCGCAGGCCTGCATGAGGTCGCGAACGGCCTGGACCCACTTCTCGTCACCCTCGAGCGCCTTCAGCGCCGAGATGTGCACGACGGGGGCGTCCTCGTCGAACTCCTGCGAGGCCAGCAGCTCGCGGACCTCCATCTCGACGAGCTCGAGGATCTCCTCGTCGTCGACCATGTCGCACTTGTTGAGAGCGACGAGGATGTAGGGAACGCCGACCTGACGGGCGAGCAGCACGTGCTCACGGGTCTGGGGCATCGGGCCGTCGGTGGCCGCCACGACCAGGATCGCGCCGTCCATCTGGGCGGCACCGGTGATCATGTTCTTGATGTAGTCGGCGTGACCGGGGGCGTCGACGTGCGCGTAGTGACGCTTCTCGGTCTGGTACTCGACGTGGGAGATGTTGATCGTGATACCACGAGCCTTCTCCTCCGGCGCCTTGTCGATCTCGTCGAACGCGAAGGCGTCGTTGAGCTCGGGGTAGGTGTCCGCCAGAACCTTGGTGATGGCCGCGGTGGTGGTGGTCTTACCGTGGTCGACGTGACCGATGGTGCCGATGTTAACGTGCGGCTTCGTCCGCTCGAACTTCGCCTTCGCCACTTGTTGTCCTCCTGGACTGGTCTGTCCCCACCCGTCGAGGTGGGCACTGCATTGTGTGGGGTCTGATCTTACTCATCGTGCCGTGAGGCACGAACCGGCGGCCACCCGGAGGTTCGACCGTGCGCCGCCGGCATCGGCCCCGGTGCGCCTTCACAGACGCACCGGAGCCGTACCGGTCACTCGCCGGTCGCCTTGGCGATGATCTCCTTGGCCACGCTCGCCGGAACCTCGGCGTAGTGGGAGAAGACCATCGAGTAGTTCGCCCGGCCCTGCGTCTTCGACCGGAGGTCGCCGACGTAGCCGAACATCTCGGAAAGCGGCACGTTGGCCTTCACGACGCGGGCGCCGGAGCGCTCCTCCATCGCGTTGACCTGGCCGCGGCGGGAGTTGAGGTCGCCGATGACGTCACCCATGTAGTCCTCGGGCGTCACGACCTCGACGGCCATGAGCGGCTCCAGGATCACGGGCTGGCACTTGCGGGCAGCCTCCTTGAAGGCCATCGAACCCGCGACCTTGAACGCCATCTCGGACGAGTCCACCTCGTGGTACGCACCGTCGACCAGGGTCGCCTTGACGTTGACCATCGGGTACCCGGCGAGGATGCCGTACTGCATCGCGTCCTGGATGCCGGCGTCCACGGAGGGGATGTACTCCTTGGGCACGCGGCCACCGGTGACCTTGTCGCTGAACTCGTAGGTCGAGCCCTCTTCGACGGCCTCCTGGTCGAGGGGCTCCAGCGCGATCTGCACCTTCGCGAACTGACCGGAACCACCGGTCTGCTTCTTGTGGGTGTAGTCGTACTTGTCGATCGAGCCCTTGATGGTCTCGCGGTACGCGACCTGAGGCTTACCGACGTTGGCCTCGACCTTGAACTCGCGCTTCATGCGGTCCACGAGGACGTCCAGGTGCAGCTCGCCCATGCCGCCGATGACCGTCTGCCCGGTCTCCTCGTCCAGACGCACGGAGAAGGTGGGGTCCTCCTCGGCGAGCTTCTGGATGGCGGTCGACAGCTTCTCCTGGTCGGCCTTGGTCTTGGGCTCGATCGAGACGTCGATGACCGGGTCCGGGAACGTCATCGACTCGAGGACGACCTGGTTGTTCAGGTCGCACAGCGTGTCACCGGTGGTGGTGTCCTTGAGTCCGATGAAGGCGTAGATGTTGCCGGCCACGGCCTCGTCGACCGGGTTCTCCTTGTTGGCGTGCATCTGGAAGAGCTTGCCGACGCGCTCCTTCTTGCCCTTGGTCGAGTTGGCGACCTGGGCACCCGGCTCGACACGACCCGAGTAGACGCGCACGAACGTGAGCTTGCCGAAGAAGGGGTGCACGGCGATCTTGAACGCCAGCGCGGAGAACGGCTCGTCCTTGGACGGCTTCCGCAGGATCTCGGTCTCCTCGTCGCCGACCTTGTGGCCGTGGACCTCACCGATGTCGAGCGGGGTCGGGAGGAAGTCGATGACCGCGTTGAGCATCGGCTGGACACCCTTGTTCTTGTACGCGGAACCGCACAGAACGGGGTACACCTCGGAGTTGACGGTCATCTTGCGGATGGCCGCCTTGATCTCGTCGAGGGTCAGCTCTTCGCCGCCGAAGTACTTCTCCATGAGCTCTTCGCTGCTCTCGGCGACGGTCTCGAGGAGCTTCTCGCGGTACTCCTCGGCCTTCTCCTGGAGCTCGGCCGGGATGTCCTGGATCTGCGCCTCGGAACCGATCTCGGTCTTGCCCGGCCAGACGTGGGCCTTCATGGTCAGCAGGTCGACGATGCCGTCGAACTGGTCCTCGGCACCGATCGGCAGCTGCAGGACCAGCGGCTTGGCACCGAGACGGTCGATGATGGTCTGGACCGTGTAGTAGAAGTCCGCGCCCAGCTTGTCCATCTTGTTGACGAAGCAGATGCGGGGGACGTCGTACTTCTCGGCCTGGCGCCAGACCTGCTCGGACTGGGGCTCGACGCCCTCCTTGCCGTCGAAGACGGCGACGGCGCCGTCGAGCACGCGGAGCGAGCGCTCGACCTCGACGGTGAAGTCGACGTGACCCGGCGTGTCGATGATGTTGATCTGGTTGTCGTTCCAGAAGCAGGTCACCGCGGCCGAGGTGATCGTGATGCCGCGCTCCTTCTCCTGCTCCATCCAGTCGGTGGTCGACGCGCCGTCGTGGGTCTCGCCGGCCTTGCGGTTGACACCCGTGTAGAACAGGATGCGCTCGGTCGTGGTGGTCTTACCGGCGTCGATGTGCGCCATGATGCCGATGTTTCGGACCTTGTTGAGGTCGGTCAGCACGTCCTGTGCCACGGATTCTCCCGATTGTGAGTCGTCGGTGGCCCGTGCGGTCGGTGTCGACCGTCCGAACCGGGTCGGTGTTACTGCCGGTACCCGCACTCGGTGCGGCCGGTACGGGCCTTGTTCAATGATGCCACCCGGCGGGTGACCACGGGACCCTGGCCGGGGGGTTGTCATCGACGCCGCCCCGGCCACGGCCCCACCGGATCACCAGCGGTAGTGCGCGAACGCCCGGTTGGCCTCGGCCATCTTGTGCGTGTCCTCGCGACGCTTGACCGCGGCACCCAGGCCGTTGGAGGCGTCCAGGATCTCGTTGGCCAGGCGCTCGACCATCGTGTTCTCGCGACGCTGCCGGGAGAAGGTCACCAGCCAGCGCATCGCCAGGGTCGTCGAACGACCGGGGCGGACCTCGACGGGCACCTGGTAGGTGGCGCCGCCGACACGACGGGAGCGGACCTCGAGGGCCGGGCGGACGTTGTCCAGGGCCTTCTTGAGGGTGATGACCGGGTCGGTCCCGGTCTTCTCGCGGCAGATCTCGAGCGCCGAGTAGACGATGCGCTCGGCGGTGGTCTTCTTGCCGTCGAGGAGGATCTTGTTCACGAGCTGCGTGACCAGCGGCGACCCGTAGACCGGGTCATTGATGAGCTGGCGCTTCGGGGCGGGACCCTTACGAGGCATTACTTCTCCTTCTTGGCGCCGTAGCGGGAGCGGGCCTGCTTGCGGTCCTTCACACCCTGGGTGTCGAGCGAGCCGCGGATGATCTTGTAACGGACACCCGGGAGGTCCTTCACACGACCGCCGCGCACGAGCACCATCGAGTGCTCCTGCAGGTTGTGGCCCTCACCGGGGATGTAGGCGGAGACCTCGACGCCGCTGGTCAGGCGCACTCGGGCGACCTTACGGAGCGCGGAGTTCGGCTTCTTGGGGGTCGTGGTGTACACGCGGGTGCACACGCCGCGACGCTGAGGCGAGCCCTTGAGGGCAGCCGTCGACGTCGCCGACTTCTTGTCCTGGCGGCCCTTGCGGACCAGCTGGTTGATGGTTGGCATGAACCGACTTTCTCTAGCTGGCGGCCTCCGTCGGGGGCGACCACCGGTCTCTGGGACATGGCTCGTATCCGGACTCTCGCGCACCTGTCGCCGCGCACGGGCGACCTCGTCAGCCGCTCTCGCTGGCCTACAGGGCACGATCCTCCAGCTCGCATACTGCGAGCACGATGGTCAAGCTTAACCGCCGGAAGGAGTGGCGGTCAAAATGAGGCGTTAGCGACGTCCCCGGCCGGCGACCCGGGGGTCTCCGCGAGGACGCCGTCGAGGGTCTGCGCCCAGAACCGCACGATCTTCTCACGTCTCTCGGAGTCATCCGAGAGGACGTCGGCGAGGCCGAGCCCGCGGGCGAGGTCGAGGGTGGTCTGGAGCCCGCGTCGCACGCGGACGTCGCCGGCGTCGCGGCCGAGTGCCGCCGCGGCGATGGCCAGCACCTCGCGGGACATGTGGTTCTCGAGGGGCAGGACCCTGTCGCGGAGCGCCGGATCGCTCGCCGCGGCGGTCCATACGTGCAGGGCGGCCTTGAACAGGTCCGAGGTGTAGTGCTGGACGATGAAACCCACCACGGCCACGGTGCGCTCGGGGCCGGGCTCGGGCAGGTCGAGTCCGCCACGTCGGACGTCGGAGATGCGCTGCTCGATCATGTGCCCGAGCGCGGCGGTGATGAGGTCCTCGCGGGTCGGGAAGTGGTGCTGGGCGGCGCCCCGTGAGACGCCGGCGGCGGCGGCCACCGCCCCGACGGTGGTGGCCGCCCAGCCCTGGGTGGCGAGGAGGTCGATGGAGGCACCGAGCAGTCGCTCCCGCGTGATGCGGCTGCGGTCCTGCTTTGGCGCGCGCTGCTCTGGTGCCGTCATCGGTCCTCCTGTTACCAGTCCCGCTCGTCGTAGATGATCACACCGCGGAGGTTCTTGCCGTCACGCATGTCCTGGTAGCCCTGGTTGATCTCCTCGAGCCGGTAGGTCTTGGTGATGAGTTCGTCGAGCTTGAGGTTGCCCGCCCGGTACTGGTGCAGCAGGTGTGGGATCTGCTTGCGCGGACCGGTGCCGCCGAAGATAGCCCCCTGCAGGGTCTTCTGCTGCATCGCCAGGTCGAGGATCGAGATCTGGGCGTCGACCGCGTTCATGTCGCCGAGCCCCACCACCACGCACCGCCGCCCCTTACCCGTGAGCAGCAGCCCCGGGAGCAGGTCCTTGCCCTCGACGACGCCCATGGTGAGGATGACGAGGTCGGCCATGCGGCCCCAGCTGATCTCCCCCACCAGCCCCATCGCCTCGTCCATCGAGGCGCAGGTGTGGGTCGCGCCGAACTCCACGGCCTTCTCCCGCTTGAACTCGACCGGGTCGACCGCGACGATGGCGCGGGCGCCCGCGGCCGCCGCGCCCTGCACGGAGTTGATGCCGATGCCGCCCACGCCGACGACCACGACGATGTCGCCCTCCTTGGCGCCGCCGATCTCCGTGGCGGATCCCCAGCCCGTGCACACGCCACAACCCAGCAGGGCCGCCTTGTCGAGGGGGATGTCCTTCTCGATCTTGATGACCGACGACTGGTGCACCGTGACGTGGGGCGCGAAGGTGCCGAGGACGCACATGGTGGCGACGTCGGTCCCGTCCGCGGTGTGGACCCGGTACCCGCCGTCGCTGATCGCCCGCCCGCTGAGCAGGCCGGCGCCGTTGTCGCAGAGGTTCTGCAGCCCCTCGGAGCAGGGCGGGCAGGTCCCACAGGCGGGGATGAAGGCCAGGACGACGTGATCGCCCTCCTCGAGTCCGATCACCCCCTCCCCCACCTTCGTGATCACGCCGGCCCCCTCGTGACCGCCCATGATCGGGTAGGACTCGAACTGCAGGTCGCCGGTGAGCAGGTGCTCGTCGGAGTGGCAGAGGCCTGACGCTGCCAGCTTGATCTGGACCTCCCCGGCCTTGGGATCGTCGATGTCGACGTCGACGATCTCCCAGCCGTCCTGCTTCGGCTCCCGGATGATGGCGGCCTTGGTGCGCATTCGTGTCTCCTCGGATGAGAAAGGGTGATGAGCGAGAAAGGGTGATGTGACACGGGTCACGTGACCAGTGTCACAGCCCAACCTACTCCGACTCTGCTGCCCAGGAGGGCTGTCTGCGTTCCAGGAACGCCGTCATCCCCTCGGCGACCTCGGAGGTACCGAACAGGCGGGCCGTGATGCCCGCCAGGTCCTCGCCCCGGGCGTCCAACTCGGCGAGCAATGGTGCGCTGAGCAGGGCCTTGTTCTCCTCGAGGCCTTGTGGTGAGCAGGGCCTGAACGCCGCGACGAGCTCGTCGACGGCGGGGTCGAGGTCCTCCACGGCCTCGGAGAGCAGCCCGATCGCCCGTGCATGGGCGGCATCGAACTTCTCGCCCGTCAGCAGTGCCCGGGTGAGGTCACGCGAGTTCACGCGCGCCGCCAGCGGTACCGAGATCATGGCCGCGGCGAGACCGAGGCGGACCTCGGTCAGTGCGAACGTCGAGGCCGGGCCGGCCAGCGCGAAGTCGCATGCCGCCACCAGTCCCATCCCGCCTGCACGGACGTGTCCGTCGACGGCCGCGATCACCGGTTTGGGATGGGACACGATCGCCCGCAGCAGGTTCAGGAAGATCCGGGTCCGCTCGGCCGCCTGCTCCTCCGGAGTGCTCTCCGAACCGGCGGCCGAGGCCTCCGAGAGGTCCGCCCCGGCGCAGAACGTGCCGCCCGCGTGCCCGAGCACCACCACCCGGGCGGCGTCCTCGCCGGCCGCGCGATCGAGCGCGGCATGGAGTTGCTCGACGAGAGCCGTGGAGATGGCGTTCCGGTTGTGCTGCGAGTCGAGGGTGAGGCGGGCGGCACCGCCGGAGACCTCGTAGCGCACCAGGGACCGACCGGCCCCGGCCTGATCACTCATGGTCCGATCACTCATCGCCTGGTCACTCATGTCACGCCCCTCAGTAGCTCTTCGGCAGCCCGAGCGAATGCTGGGCGACGTAGTTGAGGATCATCTCCCGGCTGACGGGCGCGATCCGGGGCAGCCGGGACGCGGCGAGCATCCCCGCCAGGCCGTACTCGACCGACAGTCCGTTGCCGCCGAGGGTCTGGATGGCCTGGTCGACCGAGCGGGCCGAGACCTCTCCGGAGGCGTACTTGGCCATGTTCGCGGCCTCCCCGGCGAGGTCGTCGCGGCCGGCGTCGACCAGGGCGGCGGCCTTGCGCATCATCAGCCGCGCGAGTTCCAGCTCGATCTTGCACTGCGCGAGAGGATGGGCGACACCCTGGTGCGCGCCGATGGGGGTCTTCCACACGGCGCGCTCGTTGGCGTACTTCGCGGCCCGGTCCAGGGCGAAGCGCGCGGTACCGCACGCCATCCCGGAGGCCATGATGCGCTCGGGGTTGAGGCCGGCGAACAGCATGAGCAGGGCGGTGTCGCCGTCGCCGATGAGCGCCTCGGCGGGCACGCGGACGTCGTCGAAGTACAGCTGGAACTGCCGCTCGGGCGTGCGGACCTCGGTGGGGATGTGCGTCCGCTCGAGGCCGGGCGCGTCGGTGGGGACCATGAACAACGCCGGTTCGAGCCGACCGGAGGTGGAGCCCTCGAGGCGCGCCACGACGAGGATCGCGTCGGCCTGGTCGACGCCGGAGATGTACGTCTTCTGGCCCGAGATGAGGAAGTCCGAGCCGTCGCGACGGGCCGTCGTGGTGATGGCGTGCGAGTTGGACCCGGCGTCGGGTTCGGTGATCGCGAACGAGGTGATCGTCTCGCCCGACGCGATGCCCGGCAGCCAGCGCTTCTTCTGCTCCTCGGTGCCGAACCGCGAGATGATGGTGCCGTTGATGGCCGGAGAGACCACCATCATGAGCAGCCCGGCGCCGGCGGCGGAGAGCTCCTCCTCGACGATCGCGAGCTCGGTCATCCCGGCGCCGCCGCCGCCGTATTCCTCGGGCAGGTTCACGCCGAGCAGGCCGAGCTTCCCGGCCTCGGTCCACAGCTCGTCTGTGGTCTCACCCGCGTCGGACTTCGATCGCATGTACTCGAGCCCGTAGCGCGAGCCCAGGTCGTAGGCGACCTTCCGGAGCTGGGCCTGCTCGTCGGTGTCGATCACGGGGTTGGGGATCTGTGAGACGTCGGTCATCGTGATTACTCCTGGGTGGTGGCGTCGGTGCTGTCGGTGTGGGTGCCGGGTTCGGTGACGACGGCGAGGACCGTTCCCGACTCGACCTGGGTGCCGACCTCCACGGGGAGCTCGGTGACGACTCCGTCGACGGCGGCCGCGATGGTGTGTTCCATCTTCATGGCCTCCATCCACAACAGGGGCTGGCCTGCGGTGACAGTGTCCCCGACGGAGACGGCCACCCGGATGACCGCGCCGGGCATGGGTGCGAGCAGGGACCCCGCCGCGACCTCGGTGGCCGGGTCGGTGTACCGGGGCGGCTCGGTGAGCGAGACGGGGCCGAGCGGCGAGTCGACCTCGACGACCGTGTCGGCGCCGGGTGTCTCGTAGCGCGCCACGGTGAACACCCGGCGCACCCCCCGGATCGCGAGGACGGCGGAGTCGGCGGACACGTCCTCGATGCTGACGACGTCGGCGAGCTCACCGTCCGGACGGGGGCCCGAGCGGTCGCGGAGGTAGCTCACCTCGAGCTCGTCCTCGCCGATCCGGAACGTGCGCTTCTGGAGGGTGCGACCGACGTTGCGGAACCCGGGCTGTGCCCGAGCCACCGGTCCGGCGAGGTGATCGGCGGTGCCGGAGACGACCGCGACGGCCAGGGCGGAGATCCGCACCGCCTCGGGGTCCGCGAGCGGGGCGGCCAGCGACTCGGCGCCGTGATCGTCGAGGAACGCGGTCGAGAGGTTGCCGGCGATGAACTCGGGGTGGCGCAGTACGCGGACGAGCTGCGCGCGGTTGGTGGTCAGGCCGTGGACCTTCGCGCGGGACAGTGCCCCGGCGAGGGACGCACAGGCCTCGGCGCGGGTGCGTCCGTAGGAGATCACCTTGGCCAGCATGGGGTCGTAGTGCACGCCGATCAGGGCGCCGTCGGGGCCCGGTTCGACACCGCTGTCCAGGCGGATGCCCGGGCGCTGCGGCCCGGAGAACCGCGCGGAGACGCCCGGAACGTCGAGCGCCCACAGGGTCCCCGACCCGGGCGCGTAGTCGTTCGCGGGGTCCTCGGCGTACAGGCGCGCCTCGAGCGACCATCCGTGGGCGGCCGGCGGTTCGGCGGACGGCAGCGGCAGGCCTGCGGCCACGTCGAACTGGAGGGCGACGAGGTCCAAACCGGTGGTGGCCTCGGTGACCGGGTGCTCCACCTGGAGGCGGGTGTTCATCTCGAGGAAGAAGAACTCGCCGTCGTCGGTGGCCAGGAACTCCACGGTGCCGGCGCCGGTGTACCCGATCGCGGCGGCGGCGCTGCGCGCCGCCTCGTAGAGCTTCTCCCGCATGCCGGGGGTGCGATCGACGAGCGGGCTGGGGGCCTCCTCGATGACCTTCTGGTGTCGGCGCTGGATGGAACACTCGCGCTCCCCGACCGCCCAGACTGTGCCTTGGGCGTCGGCCATGATCTGGACCTCGATGTGCCGGCCGCGCTCGAGGTAGCGCTCGCAGAACACCGCGTCGTCACCGAAGGCCGACCCGGCCTCGCGCTGCGCGGCGGCGATCTCGTCCTGCAGCGAGTCGAGGGTGCGGACGACGCGCATGCCGCGACCACCGCCACCGGCGGAGGCCTTGATCAGGACGGGGAGCATGTCGGCGGTGACGTCGGCGGGGTCGAGGTCGGTGAGCATCGGCACGCCCGCGCCGGCCATCATCTTCTTGGCCTCGATCTTCGAGCCCATCGCCTCGATGGCGGCGACGGGTGGGCCGACCCAGGTCAGGCCGGCGTCGATGACGGCGCGGGCGAACCCGGCGTTCTCAGACAGGAAGCCGTACCCGGGGTGGACGGCGTCGGCGCCGGCGGCCTTCGCGGCCTCGATCACCAGGTCGCCGCGCAGGTAGGTCTCTCCCGGGGTGTTGCCCGGCAGGCGGACGGCGGCGTCGGCCTCGCGGGTGTGGGGCGCGTCCGCGTCGGCGTCGGAGAAGACGGCGACGGTGCTCATCCCGAGCGCGCGGGCGGTGTGGTGGACGCGCCGGGCGATCTCGCCGCGGTTGGCCACCAGGACGGACGTGATGGGTGCGGTGCTCATGGTCTCGTTCCTCACATCCGGAAGACGCCGAAGCGGTCGGTTCCGGCGACCTCTCCGGAGTGGATCGCGGACAGGCTGAGGCCCAGCACCGTCCGGGTGTCTCGGGGATCGATGACGCCGTCGTCGTAGAGCATCCCGGACAGGAACGCCGGCAACGACTCCTTCTCGATCTGGTCGGCGATCGCCGCCTTGAGCCCCTCGACGGTCTCGGGGTCCATCTCCTCTCCACGTGCGGCCGACGCGGCGGCCGCCACCGAGGTGACGACGTCGGCGAGCTGCTGGCCGCCCATCACCGCGGACTTGGCGCTGGGCCAGGTGTAGAGGAATCGCGGGTCGAAGGCGCGGCCGCACATCCCGTAGTGGCCGGCGCCGTAGGACGCGGCCGTGATGAGCGACAGGTGCGGGACCTCGGAGTTGGAGACCGCGTTGATCATCATGGCGCCGTGCTTGATGATGCCGCCGCGCTCGTACTCCGAACCGACCATGTAGCCCGTGGTGTTGTGCATGAACAGCAGCGGGGTGTCGTAGCGGTTGGCCAGTTCGATGAACTGTGTGGCCTTCTGCGCCTCCTCGCTGAAGAGCACGCCGCGGGCGTTGGCGATGATGCCGATCGGGTAGCCGTGGATCTCGGCCCACCCGGTGCACAGGCTCGCGCCGTAGAGGGGCTTGAACTCGTCGAAGTCCGAGCCGTCCACGATGCGGGCGATGATCTCGCGCGGGTCGAAGGGGATCTTGAGGTCGTCGGGCACGATCCCCAGGAGCTCGTCGGCGTCGTAGAGCGGCTCGATCACGTCCGCGCGCGGGGCGCGCCCGGCCTTGGTCCAGTTGAGGCGGCGGACGATGCCGCGGGTGATACGCGCGGCGTCGGACTCGTCGACGGCGAGGTGGTCGGCCAGCCCGGAGACCCGCGCGTGCATGTCGGCGCCACCGAGAGTCTCCTCGTCGGCGATCTCCCCGGTCGCGGCCTTGACCAACGGAGGGCCGGCCAGGAAGACCTTGGACCGCTCCTCGATCATGACGACGTGGTCGCTCATGCCGGGCACGTAGGCGCCGCCGGCGGTGGAGTTGCCGTACACGACGGCGACTGTGGGGATGCCGGCCTTGGACAGCTTGGTGAGGTCACGGAACAGGCCGCCGCCCGGGACGAAGACCTCCTTCTGCGTGGGCAGGTCGGCGCCGCCGGACTCGACGAGGCTGATGACCGGGAGCCGGTTCTTCATGGCGACGTCGTTGAGTCGCAGGATCTTGCGCAGGGTCCAGGGGTTGGAGGTGCCGCCCTTGACCGTGGGGTCGTTGGCGATGAGCAGGCACTCGACACCGGAGACCACGCCGATGCCGGCGACCACGGAGGCGCCGGTCTGGAAGTCCGAGCCCCACGCGGCGAGCGCGCACAGTTCGAGGAACGGGGACTCGCGGTCGAGGATCATGTCGATCCGCTCGCGGGCGGTGAACTTGCCGCGCTCGCGGTGGCGGGCGACCTTGCGCTCGCCGCCGCCGGCCAGCGCCGGTTCGAGGTCGGTGGCGAGCTGGTCCAGCTTGCCCTCCATGGCCTCTCTCGCTGCGCTGAACTCGGCGCTGGTGGTGTCCAGTGTGGACCGCAGGATGGTCATGCCGTGTACCCCAAACGTCGTCCGGCGAGGGTGGTGAGGATCTCGGTGGTGCCGCCGCCGATGCCGAGGAGTCGGACGTCGCGGTACTGGCGGCTCACCTCGGACTCGGCCATGAAGCCGAGCCCTCCGAAGAGTTGCACTGCCTGGTTGGCGACCCATTCGGCGCACTCGACGGCGGTGTTCTTGGCGAAGCAGACCTCCGCGATGGCGTCGTGCCCGGCGACGGCGAGGTCGGCGCACCGGTGCGTGTAGGTCCGGGCCACGTCGACGCGACGGGCCATCTCGGTGACCGTGTTCTGCACGGCCTGGCGCGACAGCAGCGGGCGGCCGAAGGTCTCGCGCTCGCGGACCCAGGCCAGGGTGAGGTCGAGGCAGCGCTGGGCGTGCGAGTAGCCCTGGGCGGCCAGCGCGATCCGCTCGCCCACGAAGCCGATGGCGATCTGCGCGAACCCGTCGTTCTCCTCGCCGACGAGGTTCTCGACCGGCACCCGGCAGTCGGTGAAGGTCAACTCCGCGGTGTCCGAGGCACGCCAGCCCAGCTTCTCCAGCGGGGGCGAGCGGTGGAACCCCGGGGTGTCGGTGGGGATCACCAGGAGGCTGACGCCGGACGCACCGGGTAGGTCCTCGCCGCCGGTGCGGACCGCGGTGACGACGAAGTCGGCGCGGGTACCGGAGGTGATGTACGTCTTGGCTCCGTTGACGACGAAGTGGTCGCCGTCCCGGCGGGCGCTGGTGGTCAGGTGTCCGACGTCCGAGCCCCCGCCGGGCTCGGTGATGGCCAGGGAGCCGATCATGTCGCCGGCCAGCGTGGGGCGGACCCACCGGTCGATCTGGTCGGGGCGTCCGGACTGGGCGAGGTGCGGGGTGGCGATGCCGCAGGTGAAGAGGGAGGCGAAGACCCCGCCGGACACGCCGGCCTCGTGGAGGGCCTCGCACACGATGAGGGAGTCGCGCATGTCTCCCCCGCCGCCGCCGACCTCCTCGGGGAACGACACGCCGAGCAGGCCGAGGTCACCGGCCGCGCGGTGCACGTCGCGGGGGATCGCTCCGGCGGCCTCCCACTCGTCCTGGTGCGGCAGGATCTCGCGCTCGGCGAAGCGGGTCGTGGTCTCGCGCAGGGCGAGACGTTCGTCGGTGTACCAGGGGTCCCCGGGTACATGGGGTGGGACGGTGGGGGCGGTGCTGCGTGGGACGGTGGCGGCGGTACTGCGTGGGATGGTCACGCGTTCTCCTCGGCGGCCGCGCGGGCGGCATCGGCGGTGGTGGGCACGGGGGCGGTGAGGGAGTCGGGGATGTCGACGTGTCGGGACCGCAGCCACTCGGCCAGGCCCTTGGCCTGCGGGTCCCAGCGGTAGCCGTGGGCGACGCCCTTGCCGAGGAGTCCGTCGATGACGAAGTTCACCGCGTGCAGGCGCGGCAACTCGTAGCGCTCGATCGGCAGGTCGGCGGCCTCGGGCAGCAGGAGGCGTAGCTCGTCGACGGTGAGCGTGGCCAGCATCCAGCGGTAGGCCTCCTCGTCACCGGCCCACAGTCCGATGTTGGCCGTGCCGCCCTTGTCACCCGAGCGGGCGCCGAGGACGTCGCCGAGAGGGCGGCGGCGGACGGGGCCGGAGGGCGGGACATAGGCGTCGAGCGGGGCCCCGTCGGCGCCGAGTCCGTCGGAGGCGTGACCGTCGCCCATCTCCTGAGTCCGCGCCGGCGGCTCGATGTCGACGCGGGTGCCGTCGGGCAACACGGCGACGTGCGGCACCTCGGTCTGCGGGAGGTAGGCGGGGATGTAGACGCCGTACGGTCCGCCGCGGCCGGGCGGTCCGCTCGGGGTGGCCCCGGGGTAGCTGGACAGCGTCATCGCGACGGCGGCGTCGGAGAACGCCCGGCCCACCACGTCGGCGTCCGGGTCCCAGGCGACGATGGTCATCATGGCGGTCGCGGCGGCCTGGGTGTCGGCGTCGGGGTGGTCGGTCCGGTGCAGGCGGAAGTCGAGCTGAGCGGGTTGGCGCTCGAGGCCGGCGCGGAACTGCCGCTCGACCAGGGCGGCCTTGTCGGCGATGTCGAGGCCGGTGAGCAGGAACGTGACCTCGTTGCGGAATCCGCCGAGACACGTGACGGACACCTTGGTGGAGGGCGGGGCGGGCTCGCCGACGACACCGGAGATGCGGACGCGGTCGGTGCCCTCCTGCTCCACGACGGCGGTGTCGAGGCGGGTGACGACGTCGGGACCGCCGTAGCGCGCACCCGTGACCTCGTACAGCAGCTGCGAGGTGACGGTGCCGACGGTCACGGCGCCGCCCGTGCCGGCGTGCTTGGTGATGACCGAGGTGCCGTCGGCGGAGATCTCCGCGATCGGGAACCCCGGGGTCACCGGGTCGGTGATCTCGCCGCGGTTGAAGAAGGCGTAGTTCCCGCCGGTGGCCTGGGTGCCGCACTCGATGACGTGGCCCGCGGCCGTGGCACCGGCGAGCGCGTCGAGGTCGTCGCGGCCCCATCCGAAGTGGCTGATGGCCGGCCCCACGATGACCGAGGCGTCGGTGACGCGACCGGTGACGACGATGTCCGCGCCCGCGTCCAGGCAGCGCGCGATGCCGAACGCACCGAGGTAGGCGTTGGCGGTGACGGGGACGCCGGCGTCGGCCGGGATGTCGAGCTCGGAGACCCTGGACATGAGGTCGTCACCCTCGACGTACGCGACGACCGGTGACAGTCCGAGGCGCGCACCCAGCTCGCGGATGGCGTCGGCCAGTCCGGCCGGGTTGAGGCCGCCCGCGTTGGCGACGATCTTCACGTTCTTCTCGAGCGCGAGCCCGAGGCAGTCCTCGAGCTGGCGGAGGAACGTCTTGGCGTAGCCGAGCTCGGCGCTCTTCAGCCGGTCGCGTCCCAGGATGAGCATGGTCAACTCGGCCAGGTAGTCGCCGGTGAGGACGTCGAGCTCGCCGCCGGAGAGCATCTCGCGCATCGCGGAGATGCGGTCGCCGTAGAACCCGGACATGTTGCCGACGCGGAGCGGAGGCACCGTCGACTCAGGGCCGACGCGCAGGGGCGCAGGCGTGAGTGACCCGGTCATGCCCGCGCCCCCTTCTCGCGGCCGCCGCCGGGGAGGCCGGCGAAGGCCTGGGCGATGCGCAGCCACTCCTCGGCGTCCGCGCCGACCGCCTCGAGGGCGGTGTCCTCGCGGTGGACGCGCTGGGTGACCAGCAGGCAGAAGTCGAGGATCGGCCCGGTGACGCGCTGCTCGGCGTCGGCGGGGCCGAACTCGACGACGGTGCCGTCGGCCCGCGTGAGCCCGACGTACACCTCGGAGGCGGGGGCCTCGAGGCCGTTCATCATGTAGGCGAAGGCGCGGGTCTTCCACCCCAGCCGGGCGACGTGCGGGAGGGCTGCCACGAACGCCGGGTCGGAGTCGACCGGGACGCCGAGCGCGTCGGCCACGTCGACCCCGTGGGCCCAGGTCTCCATCATCCGCGCGGTGGTCATCGACCTGGGACGCATGGGCGGCCCGAACCACGGGATCTTCTCCCCCGGGTCCGCGGCCTCGAGAGCGTCGGCGAGCTCACCGCGGGCCAGGCGCCAGCGCGCGAGGACCTCGTCGCGGCCGGTGGCCGCGATCTCGGCGGCGCCGACGTCGACGAACCCGGTCGGGTCGGCCTCGGCCTTCTCGACGACCGACCGGAAGGCGTCCGGGTCGCGGATCGCGGTGACCGAGACCTCGTCGGTCCAGGCCAGGTGGGCGATCTGCATGCCGATATCCCAGCCCGCGGCCGGCGTGTCGGTGTTCCAGCCGTCGGCGCCCGCGCACTCGACGAGCTCGTCCAGTCGGGTGTTGAGCGCGGCGAGGGCCGCGTGCGGGTCCTCTGTGACGGAGGTCTCGGGGTTCGTCATGTGACCACGATGACACCGCGTCCCAAAAAAAGCAAGCGTGATTGTTTGCTTTCCGGTCGGCCCTCTGCCAGCCTGAGCATACGGTGACGCGTGTCACAGCGACGCGTTCCCCTCACCCTCCCCCGAGCCCCTGGAGACATCGTGCGACTCGACCCCACCGGCATCGACCCGACCGATCACGCCCTCGCCCGCCGCTGCTCCGTGGGGGACATCCCCACCCGTGCGGCCGCCACGTTCTCTCACCGCACCGCCCTCACCGACGAGACCGGTTCGTGGACGTATCTCGAGCTCGAGTCCGCCGCCAACCGCTTCGCGCACGGGCTGGTCGAGCAGGGCATCCGCGAGTCCGAACCGGTCGCGATCCTCTCCCCGAACTGCCGGGAGTTCGTCGCCACCTACTTCGGGACCGCCAAGGCCGGGATGGTCTCGTTGCCCGTCAACCTGCTGTCCGGGCTCGAGAACATCGCGCACGCCCTGACCGACTCGGGGACGCGCATCGTCGTCGTCCACGGCTCACTCGTGGAGCTCGTCCTCGGAGCGACCGCCGCCATCCCCGGCGTCGAGACCCTCGTCGTCGTCGGCGGGGTCCCGGACGGACTCGAGGCCGCGCCCGACGGACCAACGCTGATCGGCTGGGACGACCTGCTGGGCGACGACGACTCCAACCCGGATACCGTGATCGCGGACCGCCAGGTCGTGCAGTGCCTCTACTCGTCCGGGACCACCTCCCGCCCCAAGGGCGTCCTCACGTCCCACCTCGCGGTGACCGTCGCCGCCCTGGGCAACGGCGCGGTGTTCGGCCTGAACTGGGGCGCGGAGCCGTCCGTCACGGTGTGCCCGCTCCCCCTGTTCCACACCGCCGGCCTCAACGGCGTCCTGCTGTCCGCGGTGACCATGGGCGCGACGGTGCACCTGCTGCCGGGGTTCGACCCCGTCGGGTACGCCGACACCGTCGCCCGCGTCCGCGCCACGCACCTCGTGGGCCTGCCCCTCATGCTGGAGGCGCTCGCCGACGGCACCGACCGGGGACTCGACCTGACCTCGGTCCGGTTCCTCCTCTACGCCATGGCCCCGATGTCGGAGGAGATGCGCCGACGCCTCGAGACCGCGCTCCCCGACGCGCGGATGGTGCTGGCCTCGGGGATGAGCGAGTGCACGCCGGCCACCGTCATGCAGTGGCCCGAGCTGGGCCCGGACAAGTCCGACTCGTGGGGCTACCCCACCCCGATCGCCGAGAACCGGATCGCCGAACCCGGCACCGACGAACTGCTGCCGGCCGGCACCGACGGCGAGATCGTCTACCGCGGACCGACCGTCATGGAGGGCTACTGGAACAACCCGCGGGCCAACGCGGAGGCGTTCGTGGGCGGGCGCCTGCACTCGGGCGACCTGGGGCGCATCGACGACGAGGGCGTGGTGTGGTTCTCCGACCGCGTCAAGGACATCGTCAAGTCCGGCGGTGAGAACGTCTCGTCACTGCACGTCGAGCGCGTCCTCATGGACCACCCGCACGTCGCGGAGGTGGCCTGCGTCGGGCGCCCCGACCCGACGTGGGGCGAGCTGGTCGTGGCGGTGGTCGTGCCCTCCGAGGGCGCTCCGGGCGAGGACGAACTCAAGGCCTCGGTGAGGGAGTTCGGTGCCGAGCGGCTCCCCTCGTCGCACCGACCGCGCGACGTCGTGGTGGTGGACTCGATCCCCCGCACCGCGACCGGCAAGATCCGCAAGGTCGAGCTCCGCGCGCTCGCCTGACGGCCGGGGCTGCGCCGGCTCCTAGGGGCCGACCTCGAGCAGCTCACCGGGGATCTCCAGTCGCGCCGCGGCGAGGTCGGCACCCAGCCCCGGGCGCAGCGCCTCACCGCGCGGCGGACGCGCCACGAGGTTGACCGCACGGAGGTTGGGCAGCAGGTACAGCCTGGTGTCCATGCCCTCCAGCCCGGGGACGAGCTGGCGGAAGCGCTCCGCGGTGAGCTCGCCCGCGAGCCAGGCGAAGGCCGAGTCGTCCCACGTCCACACCGCGATGTTGACCCCGCGCCCGACGACGCCGCGACGGACGCTGGCCACCGACCCCAGCGTCGCGGTGACGGGCTCCCCGCCCGGGACGGCGCCCGCCGACCACGGAACCGGCAGCTCCCCCGGTCCGATCGGTGCGGTCTCGCGCGGCACGGGGACCCGGACGCGCTCGCCGTCGGGCAGCACGACCGTGTGCCCGGACTCGTCCTGCGGCAGCGGGCGGGCCACCCGC
>NZ_KV823848.1:0-14783 GCF_001815995.1 Dietzia sp. HMSC21D01
CGCCCGGCGCAGCACCCGGCCGCCGCGACGCGGGCCCGGGTCAGCGGCCGGTGGTCAGGACGATCTTGCCCACCGCGCCGCGGCCGTCCATGAGCTCGAGCGCCTCGGCGGCGTTCTCGAGCGGGAACTCCGCACCGACGAGAGGGTCGAGCCGGCCCGAGGCCAGCAGCGGCTCGACCTCGGCCCACTGCTTCTGCAGGTAGCCGGGGTTGGACATCCAGTACTCGCCCCAGCCGACGCCCACCGCGCTCTTGTTACCCAGCAGCAGGCGGTTGACCTTGACCGTGGGGATCTCGCCTGCCGTGAAGCCGATGACGAGGATCCGCCCCTCCTGGCCCAGCGCGCGGATGGAGTCGGTGAACCGGTCACCGCCTACGGGGTCGACGACGATGTCGACGCCCTGACCGCCCGTGAGCTCCTTCACGGCGTCCTTGAACCCCTCCGGCGCGATGACATCGGTCGCGCCGGCCTTGCGAGCGAGCTCCCGCTTCTCCTCGGTGGAGGCCACCGCGATGACGCGGGCACCCAGGGCGGTGGCGAACTGGGTGGCGGCGATACCGATCCCGCCGCCCGCGCCGTGCACGAGCACCGTCTCGCCCGGCTGCAGCCGACCGCGGTGGGCCAGCGCGAAGTGGACGGTGAGCACGTTCATCGGGATCGACGCGCCCTGGACGAAGCTGAGGTTCTCCGGCAGGTGGAACACCTGGGACGGCTCGGTCGCCACAACCTCGGCGAAGCCACCCAGACCGGGGAACGCGCACACGCGGTCCCCCGCGGCGAATCCCGATCCCTCGGGCGCGGACCGCACCACGCCCGCGACCTCCGAGCCCGGGATGAAGGGCAGAGGCGGCGAGATCTGGTACCTGCCACGGGTCTGGAGCACCTCGGGGAACGTCACGCCGGCGGCGTGGACGTCGATCAGGACCGCGCCGGGCTCCGACTCAGGAAGATCGACCACCTCGAGGGCGGCGGGTCCGTCATGGCTGGAGATGTGGATGGCACGCATGCGATCCATAGTGTCAGCCCACCACTGCGCGCGTGCCCCGCTCGGCTCAGCCGACGCGCGCGCCGGAGGGTTCAGCCGACGCGCGCGCCGGACGTTTCAGCCGACGCCGGCGCCCTCCGCCGCACGGCGATGACGACGCCGGCGGAGCAGGTGCAGGACCAGCCCGAACGCGACCAGCACCTGGCCCACCTGGAACGCCAGCGCCATGACGATGAACTCCCGACCGAATGCGGTGGGCGAGATCAGCAGTGCCGCGCAGATCCCCAGCAGGATGACCGTCACGAGCTGGCCTCCCGCGAGGAACCGCCGCGGCATCGTGGTGAGCTGACGACGGAGGCCCATCAGCAGCGAGTTGAGCGCCACCAACAGGCACACCGGCACGCCGATCTGCGCCGGGAACAAGAACAGCACCACGAACAACGGATGGGAGTTGAGCGTGACGGTGTCTGTGATGATGTACTGCGGGACGCTCCACGACGCGGTGAGCAGTGCGCAGATCACGGTGATCCACGAACCTCCCACCAGGATCCTCATCCGGTGAGGATAACGCGGCGCTAGTCCCTCGTCAGGGCCTCGCCGATCGGGGTGTCCCCGTCGGAGAACTCGATGGTGCGGCGGACGGTGTCGGGCCGGCGCAGGACGGCGGCGACGACCTCGGCGACCGTGTCCCGACTGGTCGCCCGGTCCTCGCGCTTGTCCGCTCCCATCCCGATCGTCTCGCCACCGGGCTCGTCGGTCAGCGCGCCGGGCCCCAGAATGGTCCACTGCAGATCGGACTCGCGCAGGTGGGCGTCGGCCGCCGCCTTGGCCTCGGCGTACGGGAAGAACGCGTTGTCCTCCGGCACGCCGTGATCGGGTCCGGCGCCGTCGTAGGACACCATGACGTAGCGCTCCACGCCCTCGGCGACGCTCGCGTCCATCGAGCGGATCGCCGCGTCGCGGTCTACCGCGTAGGTGCGGTCGGGATTGCCGCCGCCCGCGCCGGCGGACCAGACGACGGAGCCGCTGCCGCGGACGACCTCGCGGAGGCCCTCGACGTCGAGCTTCTCGACGTCCGCCACCACGGGGGTGGCGCCCGCCGCCCGGATGTCGTCGGCGTGGTCCGGGTTGCGGATCACCGAGCGCACCTCCGCGCCCGCGTCCGACAGGATCCGGGCCGTGCGGAGGGCGACCTTGCCGTGGCCGCCGATGATGGTCACTGGTCGATCGATACTCATGGCCTCCGTTGTACCCGTCCGAACGCATCCCCGCCGACCGGCTTCCGCCATCGCGCGGGCCCCACGACGGTCACAACTCCACAACGAGTGGGCGGCCGGCCGTTTCGGATTCGCTCCGTGTCGGACACGGAGTGCATCATGTCGACATAAGCCGTGATTCACCGGCTGCCCCACGCTTGTCGCTTCGGAGTTGATGCATGTCCCTGTCCAGGTCTGAAACCCCCTCTCTTCCGGCGGTGACGGGCCCCCTCGCCCTGCTCGCCGGACTGCTCGCGCTGATCCTCGTCGTCGCCGGGTGCACCATCCCGGTGCCCACGGGCTCCGCCGGGGAGACGACCCCCACCGAGCCCAGTGCGCAGGCGCCCGCCCCGGCGGCACTGGAGGTCGTCCCCGCCGACGGCGCCACTGACGTCGCCGTGGTCGACGGCGTCCGGGCCACCGTCGAGAACGGCACCATCACGAACGCGGTGCTCACCAACGACGCCGGCAAGCAGATCGAGGGCGAAATCTCGCGTGACGGATCGGAGTGGGAGCCGGCCGTCACACTCGGGTTCGGGCGCACCTACACCCTGGAGATCACCTACGAGGGTGCGGTCGGCGGGACCAGGACGGACACACGGACGTTCAGCATGGCCGACCCGGCGGCCGTCGTGACCCCGACCCTGACCACGACCGGAGGCGGGACCCTGCAGTCGGACCGTGAGTACGGCGTCGGAATCGTCATCGTGGCGAAGTTCGACCAGCCCATCGCTGACCGCGAAGAAGCTGAGAAACACATGAAGGTCACCACCTCGCCCGAGGTGGAGGGCAACTGGTTCTGGGCCGACGACTCCTCGGCACACTGGCGTCCGAAGGACTACTACGAGACCGGCACCCGAGTGCGGGTCGAACTCGACACCGAGGGGCGCGACCTCGGTGGCGACCAGTGGGGCGGTGCCGGCGCGGAAGCCGACTTCACTATCGGCGACCGGCGCATCGCGATCGCCGACGACGCGACCAAGACGGTCTCCGTGTACCGCAACGGCGAACTGCTCAAGACCATGCCCACCTCCATGGGCAAGGGCGGCTGGGCCACGTACGGCGGCGTGACCATGCATTTCTGGACCCAGCCGGGGACCTACACCGTCCTGGACAAGTCCAGCTCGGTGTTGATGGACTCCACGACCTACGGCCTGCCCCTGTCCGCCGGCTACCGGGTCACCGTCGACCACGGCGTGCGCATCTCCAACGACGGGATCTACTTCCACGCCCTGGAGTCGTCGATGTGGGCCCAGGGCAACACCAACACCTCGCACGGCTGCCTCAACCTCTCCCCCGCTGACGCGAAGTGGTACTTCGACCAGGCGGTCACCGGGGACGTCGTCGAGGTCCGCGGCACCGGCGGGCCCGAGCTGGAGGTCTGGCAGAACGGCGACTGGTCCGTGCCATGGGAGGTCTGGCAGACCGGCTCGGCCGACTGAACACCGCCGTCCCGGCCGGATCCTGATACGACCGCGGCCACCGAGAATCTCCTCGGTGGCCGCGGTCGTGTCAGGGGATGAGTCAGAGGTGCGTCAGCGCACGCCCATCATGTTCTTGCGGATCCACGGCGACAGCGCGGCGATGATCCCGGCCAGGACGATCGACGCGACGCCGAGCACCAGGAAGTAGTTGCGCTCAGCCCCGGCGTCGTTCGGGTCGTAGTACCCCGCGAGCACGCCGGACAGCGCACTGCCGATGGAGACGCTGAGGAAGAACAGCGCGACCATCTGCGTCTTGAAGGCCTCCGGTGCGAGCTTGGTCGACAGCGACTGCCCGACCGGCGAGAGCAGCAGCTCGGCCATGGTGAACAGGAACAGGATACCGACGATGCCGAGCAGCGGCGTCGCGACGCTGCCGACGAAGAACAGGAACACCAGGTAGGCGATGCCCATGATGAGGTTCGCGAGCGCGAACTTGATCGGGCTCGAGGGCTGACGGCTGCCGAGCTTGACCCACAGGGTCGCGAAGACCGCGGCGAAGATGATGATGAACAGCGGGTTGATGGACTGGACCCAGCTCGCCGGCATCTCCCAGCCACCCAGGTTGCGGTCGAGACGCTGGTCCGAGTAGATCGCGATCACCGTGAACTGCTGCTGGAAGAGCGCCCAGAACGCCACCGACGCGATGAACATGGGGATGAACGAGACGACCCGGCTTCGCTCGTCGGGCTGCGTCTTGGGGCTGGTGATCAGCAGCGCGAACAGTGCGACGGCGCCCACCACGGCGATCGCGGTGACGATGTCCGCCAGGGATTCCAGCGGAATGAGGCCCAGGGCCAGCGCTGTCGCGACGAGCACCACCACGACCACGCCGATGACCAGGGCCCGGACCCGCTGCGGCCGCGGGAGCGGGTCGGGCACGACGGCCCCGACGCCCTTGAGCGTGGCGCCACGCACCGCGACGTACTGGATGAGGCCGATCGCCATTCCCGCCGCCGCGGCGCCGAATCCCCAGTGGAATCCATTGGCGTGCCACAGCACCCCGGTGATCAGCGGGCCGGTGAGGCCACCGATGTTCACCGCCATGTAGTAGATGGAGAACGCGGCGTCACGCCGGTCGTCCGTCCGCCGGTACATGTCGCCGACCACGGTCGAGGTGGTGGCCTTGAGCGTGCCGGCGCCGACGCCCACGAACACGAGGCCGATCCCCAGCCCGACGGGGCCCGGCACGAGGGCCAGGGACAGGTGGCCGAGCATGATGAGCACGGCCGCCCCGAACAGGGTCCGTTCGGCGCCGAACAGGCGATCCGAGATCCAGCCGCCGAGGATCGCGGAGGCGTAGACCAGACCGCCGTAAGCACCGACGATCGACGCCGCGATCTGTTCGGAGTACCCGAGGCCACCGTCCGCGACCGCGTAGTAGATGTAGTACGCCAGCAGGCCCTGCATGCCGTAGAAGCTGAAACGCTCCCACAGTTCGATACCCGACAGGTTCGCCAATCCGAGTGGATGGCCGAAGAACCTGCGGTCCGTATCGGCGAGAGCCACCTCGGCATTCCGAGTTGTCATGACAGACAGTGCTACTCCTGCTTTTCCTGCGGGACAAACTGTGCCGTCGATCTCGCCCCACAGGTGGGAGTCGACATTTCCCACCCGGGACAGGACAATCGGAGAAATCAACCCTCGGGCGACCGGCCCGGGGTGCAACCCGATGAGCGCAGGAGCACCTCCAGTGAGCCGAGCCGACACCCCGGCCCGATCTACCAGCCCCCTTCACGGAAGGGGGCACACCGGATGAGCATCGCGCTCTCACTACTAGTGGGCGTCGTGGTCGTACTGGCGATCACCGCGCTGACGGGCTACTTCGTGGCCCAGGAGTTCGCCTTCATGGCCGTCGACCGCTCCCGCATGGGGGCGGCGGCCGAGAAGGGCGACCCCGTCGCCGAGCGGGTCCTCGGCGTCACCAGACGCACGTCGTTCATGCTCTCGGGCGCACAGCTCGGGATCACCGTCACCACCCTCGTCGTGGGGTACGTCGCCGAGCCGCTCATCGGCCGGGCGATCGGTGACCTCCTCGGCCTGGCCTCGGTGCCGCAGGCCGTCGGCGTCGGTGTGGGCACGATCCTGGCACTGCTGTTCTCGACCGTGGTCCAGATGCTCTTCGGCGAGCTCGTGCCGAAGAACCTCGCGATCGCCAAGCCCGAGCCCGTGGCCCGGTGGCTGGCCCGGTCCACCGCCATCTATCTCGCCGTGTTCGGCTGGATCATCGGCCTGTTCGACAAGGCCTCCGAGGCGCTGCTCAAGGCGGTCGGCATCGAGCCCGTGCACGACAAGGAGCACTCGGCCACCGCTCGCGACCTCGAGCACATCGTCGCCGAGTCGGGCGAGGCCGGCGAACTCTCCCCCGAGCTCAGTCGGCTCCTCGACCGGATGCTCGACTTCCCCGGGCAGCCGGCCGAGCACGCGATGATCCCGCGTTCGCGCACCGACGTGGTCCGCGCCGAGGACTCCGTCGACGAGGTGCTGTCCAAGATGGCGACGGGACACACCCGCTACCCCGTGGTGGGCGAGGACTCCGACGACGTGATCGGCATCGTCGACCTGCACGACCTCCTCGTGCTCTGTGGCGACGACACCGACGGCTCGCTGACCCAGGTGTCGACGGTGATGCGCGCCCCGATCCGGGTGCCCACGTCGCTGCCGCTGCCCGAGGTGGCGGCCCGACTGAGCGCCCAGAACTCCGAGATGGCCGTGGTCGTGGACGAGTACGGCGGGTTCGCCGGCGTCGTGACCATGGAGGACATGGCCGAGGAGATCGTCGGCGAGATCGCGGACGAGCACGACCCGCAGGCCGCGGACGTCCCTGTCAGTGAGGGGCTGGGTTGGATCCTCACCGGCGACACGCACCTCGACGAGGTGGAGCGTCTCCTCGACATCACCCTCCCCGAGGTCGACGCCGAGACACTCGGCGGCCTGGTCATCGAGACGATCGGCGACCTGCCGGACGTCGGCGCCCGCGTCGACATCCCGCTGCCGGACACGGACGTCCTCGAGGAGATCTCCGCCGATCGCGTCCTGCGGACCGAGGTCCGCCGCATCGAACGCCGCGTCCCCGCGGAACTGCACGTCGTGGTCGAGGAGGCCGCACGATGACCCCCACCACCACCCTTCTCGCCGCCGACGCCGACGGTGGGATCATGAGCAACCCCTGGGTCGTCCTGGTGGCGACCGTCCTGCTCATCGCGGCGTCCGCGTTCTTCGTGGCCGTCGAGTTCTCGCTCATCTCCGCCCGCCGGCACCGGCTCGAGGACGACGCCGCGCACAGTGCCGCCGCCCGCGCGGCCCTGAAGAACGCGTCCGAGCTGACGCTCCTGCTCGCCGGCGCCCAGCTCGGCATCACGCTGTGCGCGCTGGCGCTGGGCTCCATCACCAAGCCCGCCGTGCACCACTGGCTCACCCCGGTGTTCGCCGGATGGGGGCTCCCGCTGTGGACCGCCGACGTCATCGCGTTCATCCTCGCGCTGATCATCGTCACGTTCCTGCACCTCGTGGTGGGCGAGATGGCCCCCAAGTCGTGGTCCATCACCCACCCCGAGTACTCGGCCACCCTGCTGGCGATTCCGATGCGGGCGTTCCTCTGGCTCACCCGTCCGCTCCTGGTCGCCCTCAACGCCATGGCGAACAACATCCTGCACCGGCTGGGGGTCGAGTCGAGGGACGAGGTGTCCGCGGGTCAGGACGCCGACTCGCTGCGTGAGCTCGTCCGGCATTCCGGCGAGGCCGGGACGCTCGACGACACCCATCAGCGGCAGCTGCTCAGCGCCCTCGAACTGCAGGAGCTCACCGTGGGCGACCTGCTCGGCGAGCGCGACCTCGATCAGCCCGCCGCGCCCGAGGAGATGTCCTCGGTCGGCGTCGACGCGGGCCCGGAGGAGATTCTCGACACCGCGCGCCGCACCGGCCATCTGCGCCTGCTGGTCCTCGAGGACGACACCGCGGTCGGCGTGGTCCACGCGCGGGACGCGATCAACGTCGACGGCGACGCCACGGCCCGGGAACTCATGCGGCCGAGCCTGTCACTCGAGCACGATCTGACGGTCGCCGAGGCGTTCCGCCGGATGCGTGAGGCGCGCGCCCACCTCGTCGTCGTCGAACAGTCCGGTGGGCACCCGGGCACCCACGTCTCCGAGGTGCGGGGCGTCCTCACGCTCGACGACGTGGTCCGGCGCCTCCTGCCGGTCACCTCGGCCTGACCCACGCACCGCGACGACACGCCCCCGGGAGGACTGGCCTCCCGGGGGCGTTCCCCGTCGGCGCGGCGCGGGTCAGAACACCAGGCCGATGAGCCTGAGCAGTCCCCACAGCGCCAGGCCCACCAGGCCGAGGAGCACCAGCAGGATGAGCCCCACGGCGCCGATCGCCCGCAGCAGGTAGCCGCGGGCGTCGGTGTCCACGCGGCGCCCCTCGGCGATGGCGCGGTCCACCAGCCGAAGGTTCTTGGAGGTGGCCTTGTGCGCGACGTCGGCGACGTCGCCGACGAGGGGCACCACGCCGAGCGCGGCGTCGACCAGGTAGTTCCACCCCATGCGGAACAGCAGGTGGACGGGGATGCGATTGCGCACGGCCTCGGCGAACACGGCCGCGGCGACCACCGTGCCCACCGCGTCACCCACCACCGGCACGAGGCCGATCACCGGGTCCAGCCCCACGCGGTAGTTGGTGCCCGGCACCCGGACGAGGTCGTCGAGGACTCGCGCGAGGCCGGCGGTCACCGGCGAGGCGCCCGGACGGTCGGCGGGTGCCCGCGCGGGGCGGCTGTCGCTCATGTGGCCCGAGGGTACGTGGCGGACCGGCGGCGGCGCCGACCACACGACGGGCGGACGCGGCCGGAATCTGGTTTCGTGGAGAGATGACGACCGCGCCCGCCTTCCGCACGACCCGCCGTCGGCGCGGCCGCACCGCCTCCGGTGTGGTCGCCGCCGTGCTGACCGTGGCCCTCGGGGGAACCGGCTGCGCGGCGCTGACCGGGGACACCGGCTCCGACGAGCTCCAGCAGTTCCTCTCCGCGCTCGAGGCCGGCGACGTCGCCGGGGCGGCCGCGATGACCACCGACCCGGCCGCCGCGGAGGAGACGCTCGCCGCGAACATCGAGTCGATGGGGTTCACGCCGACCCTGACGATCGACACGCCCGAGGGGGACCGGCGCCCCGACAAGGACCCCGTGCCCGTGGAGATCACGTGGGACATGGGCGCCGCCGGAGGCGGCGGGGGTGAGGGTGACGACGACGAGGGCGGCGCCGACCCGGCCGGCGGGGGCGGTGAGCCGTCGCCCGCCCCGCGCGTGGCCACGACCACGGGTGAGGCCGCCACGACCAAGGTGGACGACCAGTGGAAGGTAAAGTGGGCGCCGACTATCCTCGACACCCGTCTCGAACCGGGTGGCTACCTGGCGTTCTCCGAAATCCTCGACTACGACACGTCCGTCCTCGACCGGACGGGCGCGCCGCTGCTGCAATGGACTCCGGTCACGGCGGTGACGCTCGCCCCCGACGCCGCCGGGAGCGCCGACGCGGTCGCGGCCCTGGTGAGCGCGGCCGCCCCGACCATCACCGGGCAGTCGATCCGCGACGGCATGGCGCAGGCCGGCGACCAGCCGTACCAGGTGGTCGCGCTGCGGCCCAGCGACATCGACCCGATCCGCGAGCGACTCGCCGCGGTCCCCGGCGTGAGCCTGCCCGAACAGGGCCAGCTGATCCGCACCGACCGCGAGCTCCGCTCCCCGGTGCTGGACGGACTGCCCGACGCGTGGCTCGCGGCGCTGCAGGCCGAGGGCGGGTGGCGTGCAGAGATCGTCAACCCGGGCGTCGAACCGATCGAGCTCGGCAGCGCGCCGGTCGGGGAGGTCGAGGACCTCGTCTCCACCGTCCAGATATCCGTGCAGCAGGCCGCGGCGGACGCGGTGGCCGGCACCGGGCTGGCGGCGTCGATCGTCGCGATCCAGCCCTCGACCGGCGGGATCCTGGCCGTGGCGCAGAACTCCGCCGCCGACCAGCAGGGACCCGTGTCGCTCGAGGGCCGCTTCCCGCCCGGCTCCACGTTCAAGGTGGTCACCACGGCCGCCGCGTTGCAGTCCGGCGCCGTCGGTCCCGACGAGATCGTGCCGTGCCCGGCCTCGATCACCGTCTCGGGCCGCACGATCCCCAACGACAGCGATTTCGCGCTGGGCGAGGTGCCCATGGAGACCGCGTTCGCCCGCTCCTGCAACACCAGCCAGGCCGTCATCAGCGACCGCCTCGAACCGACCGCCATGAAGGACACGGCCGCGCAGCTGGGCCTGGGGGTCGGCTTCTCCGGGCCGGGGATGAGCCCGTCGTGGTTCACCGGCTCGGTGCCCGTCACCGACCGCGGCCCGGCGCGCGTGGAGGCCGCGATCGGCCAGGGCGAGGTCCTGGCCAGCCCGCTCGGTATGGCGGTGATGACCGCCTCGCTCGCGAACGGCGGACGGATGATCCTGCCGCAGGTGATCGCCGGCATGCCGGCGGTGGCCGCCGCCTCGCCCGAGCCACTGCCCCCGGCCGTCGTGGACACCCTGCGCCGGTACATGGTGCAGACCGTGCAGTCCGGCACCGCGACCGCCGCCCGAGCGGTCCCCGGCCTGGGCGGCAAGACCGGCACCGCCGAGGTCGGCAGCGGCCCGTCGCACGGCTGGTTCGTCGGCTCGACAGGCGACATCGCCGTGGCGGTGCTCATCGAGGGCGCCGACTCCTCGGCCCCGGCGGTGGAGATGGCCGCCGACTTCCTCGGCGCCGCAGGGCAACCGGCCCCGCTGCCGGCGCGCTGAAACGGGTAGTTTCGGCTCATGCGCCTGCCCAAGGTCCCCCTCCCCGCACTCTCCCTGCCCGCGGTCTCCCTGTCCGCTCTGCCGCTGCCCGGGCTGGATCGACTGCCCTTCTCGTCGTCGTCCCCCTCCCCCACCGACACCAACCGTCGCATCCTCGTCACCGGCGGCGCCTCCGGACTCGGACTGGCGCTGGCCACCGCGTTCCTCGAACGCGGTGACCGCGTGATCGTCACCGACGTCGCCCCCACCGACGCCCGGCCCGACACGATCCCCGCCGACGCCCGCTACCTGCGCCTCGACGTGCGCTCGGAGGACGAGTGGCAGGCCGCGCGCGACGAGGTCGAGTCGATCTGGGGCGGCCTCGACGTGCTGGTCAACAACGCCGGCATCGCCCAGGGCGGGCGCATCGAGATGCTCACCGAGGACGACTGGCGGCAGATCGTCGACATCAACCTGCTCGGCGTGGCCCGCGGCTGCCGCACGTTCGTGCCGATGCTCAAGGCGCAGAACAGCGGTCGGATCGTCAACACCGCCTCCCTCGCCGGGCTCGTGCACCCGCCCACCATGTCCTCCTACACCGCCGTCAAGGCCGCCGTCGTGGCGATCTCCGAGAGCCTGCGCTGGGAACTCGAGCCGTTCGGCGTGGACGTGTCCGTGATCTGCCCGTCGTTCTTCCGCACCAACCTCGCCTCGAGCCTCAACTCCTCCGACCCCGCCGCCAGCGGGTTCGCGAGCAAGCTCATCGACCGCTCCGAACGCGGCGCCGCCGAGATCGCCGCCGAGGTCATGAGCGGACTCGACGCCGGGCGGTTCCTCATCCTCCCCGACCCCGAGGCGCGGAAGTCCTACCGAGGCAAGCGGCTCCTGCCCGCCGCCTACGAGAAGACGATGACCGAGATGGGTCGGAAGTTCGCGCGCGCCACCCGCGAGTAACCTGTGGGGCATGACCCCCTCCAGCCTCCTGTCCCGCGCCGACCTCGACTTCCTCCTGCACGACTGGCTGCGGGTGTCCGAGCTGACCGGGCGCGAGCGCTACGCCGACCACTCCCGCGAGACGATCGACGCCGTGCTGGACCTGTCGGCCGAGCTCGCCGAGACCTACTTCGCGCCCCACTTCCGCAAGGCCGACCTCACCGAGCCCCGCCTCGTGGGCGAGGAGGTCGAGCTCATCCCCGAGATCGGCGAGGCGCTGGCGAAGTTCGCCGAGGCCGACCTCGTGGGCGCGGCGATGGACGAGCGGGTCGGCGGCATGCAACTGCCCTACACCGCGTACCTGGCGTGCATGGCCTGGTTCTACGCGGCCAACATCTCCACGGCCGCCTATCCGCTGCTCACCACCGGCAACGCCAACCTGCTGCTCGCACACGGCTCCGACGAGCAGATCCGGACGTACGTCGAGCCGATGATCCAGGGCCGTTTCACGGGGACGATGTGCCTGTCCGAGCCGCACGCCGGCTCCAACCTCGCCGACATCACCACCCGCGCCGAGCCGCAGCCCGACGGTACCTACCGCCTGTTCGGCCAGAAGATGTGGATCTCCGGCGGCGAGCACCAGATGGCCGAGAACATCGTCCACCTCGTCCTGGCCAAGGTGCCCGGCTCCCCCGCTGGCACCCGCGGCATCAGCCTGTTCATCGTGCCCAAGTACCTCGTCGACGACGACGGCTCGCTCGGTGAGCGCAACGACATCGTCATCACCGGCCTCAACCACAAGATGGGCTTCCGCGGCACGGTCAACACCATGCCCACCCTCGGGCAGGGTATACACACCCCCGGCGGGCGGCCGGGCGCGGTCGGGTACCTCGTGGGCGAGGAGAACACCGGCCTCAAGAAGATGTTCACCATGATGAACGAGGCCCGGCTCGGCGTGGGCCTGGGCGCCACCGCGATCGGCTACACCGGCTACCTCAAGTCGCTGGACTACGCACGAAACCGGCCCCAGGGCCGGCCCGCCGGCGCCGATCCGTCGACTCCGCAGGTGATGCTCACCCGTCACACGGACGTGCGGCGGATGCTGCTCGCCCAGAAATCGTACGTGGAGGGCGCGCTGGCGCTGGGCCTGTACTGCGCGAGACTGGTCGACGACGAGAAGACGGGCTCGCCGGAGGAGTCGATGGCCGCGAAGACGCTTCTGGACGTCCTCACCCCGATCGCCAAATCGTGGCCGTCGCAGTGGTGCCTCAAGGCCAACGAGCTGGCGGTGCAGGTGCTCGGCGGGGCCGGGTACACGATCGACTACGACGTCGAACAGCACTACCGCGACAACCGCCTCAACCCGATCCACGAGGGTACCCACGGCATCCAGGGGCAGGACCTGCTCGGCCGGAAGGTCCTCGCCGGCGGCGGCGCCGGACTGACAGCGCTCACCGGGCGGATCACCCAGAGCTGCGATCGGGCGGCCGCGGCCGGCGGGGTCGTCGCCGAGCTGGCCTCGCTGCTGCGCCCGCGCGTCACCCGGCTCATCGAGGTCACCACTTCGCTCGCTGAGGTCGGCGCGACCGACCCGGAGGCGTTCCTCGCCGACGCCACCGAGTACCTCGAGGCGACCGGCCACGTGGTGATCGCGTGGATCTGGATCGAGCAGCTGCTCGCGCTGGGTGACCGGGTGGCGGGCGGTGCCGGCGCCGACGCCTTCGCCGCCGGCAAGCTCAAGGCGGCCGAGTACTTCCTGCGCCGCGAGCTGCCGATCGTCGACGCCAAGTTCGACCTGCTGGCCGCCGGCGACCGCACGACGCTGGACATGCGCGACGACTGGTTCTGACGCGACTGGGCCCGGACCGACGTGGTGTCGGCCCGGGCCCGGGTCGCGTTGCGTGGGAGTTCAGGGCTCCCACTGATGCCCTCGGCGGGGTGTTCAGGGCACCGGACGCCGGTCTGCTCACTCCTCGGGGATGAGGACCTGGTCGATGAGGTAGACGGTGGCGTTCTCGGTCTGGACGCCGCCGCAGACGACGCCCGCGCCGTTGACCATGAGCTCGTCACCGGATCCGGTGACCTCGAGCTGCGCACCGTTGAGGGTGGTGTGCTCGCCGACGACCTGATCGGGCGCGGCCTGACCCTCCACCACGTGGTAGGTCAGGATGCCGGTGAGCAGGTCGGCGTCGGTCTGCAGCGACTGCATAGTGGCCTCATCGATCTGCGCGAAGGCGTCATCGATCGGGGCGAACACGGTGTACTCGCCGCTGTTCAGGGTGTCGACGAGGTCGACCTCCGGGTTCACCCCGCCCGAGACGGCCGAGGTGAGCGTGGTGAGCAACGGGTTGTTGGAGGCGGCGGTGGCGACCGGCTCCATCGCCATCGCCTCGACCGAACCCGGACCCTCCGGGTTGGCCTCGGCGTAGTCCGCGCAGCCCGCGCCGACGAGCATGCCGGCAGGCTCCGACTCCATGGTGGAGGTCTCGCTCGCCGACGTGGTGGTCATGACCGAGGTGGCGGTGCCCTCGGCGGTGTTCTCCGTATCGCTTCCCTCGTCGCTCGAGCAGCCGGCGAGGACGAGACCGGAGACCGCGGCGGCCGCGGCGATCGACGCGACGCGCCGGGAGATCGTGATGCCCATGGTGCGTTTCCTTTCGGTAGGGCCCCGCCGAGTTGGCGGGACTCTGTGCAGTGGGTCACCAGTGCTTCGGCGGGCCATCCGGTCCGGATGGGTGCCGTAGGGAATTTGTTTCGTACCGGTCCACCGAGACCCCGGCTCCGAACTCCTGGCATGGACAGCACAGAGCAACGACCCAGGGCGGTCGCTCGGGCCGCCTCGGGCCTCCTCGCCACCGGCCTCGCCGTCGCGGTGGGGCACGCCATGGCGGGATTCGTCGCCCCGGGCTCGTCCCCGTTCCTCGCGGTCGCCGACTCCGTGGTCGACCGCGCACCGGCGGCCGTGCGCGAGGTGACGATCGACGCGCTCGGCACCGCGGACAAGCCCGCGCTGATGCTCGGCCTGGCGGCCATCCTCCTCGTCACGGGCGTGGTGGCGGGCCTCGTCGAGCGTCCGCGTCGTCCCGCCGGGAGCGCCGTCCTGGTCGTCTTCGGCCTCGTCGGCATGGTGGCGGCGCTGGCCCGCCCGTCTGCCGGGCCGCTGTGGGCCGTACCGACCCTGCTCGGCGTGGTCGTCGCCGTCGTGGCGCTCCGAGCCCTCATCGGGACCCTGTTCACGGCAGAGGCCGGGTCCCGCCCGTCCGCAGCCACCTCCTCGGAGGCGGGGCCGCCCGCGTCGACGCCACCGTCGGCGCCGACGCCGCAGCCCGGAGCGCGGCTGGGCGACC
>NZ_KV823849.1:0-503 GCF_001815995.1 Dietzia sp. HMSC21D01
CCGTAAGTACCATCTGGCCCTATCTGCCAAGATTTCGGACATAGTAGGCCCAGATGTGGTTGCGGCCAGTGTCGACCAGTCGCCGGAGAACCGCGAAGGTATCTCGGAGCGTCTGCGCTGTCGTCGGGTCTGAATCGAGCCCGTGGCGCTTGATGATCGGGTCGATGAGAGTGCCGGTGGCTCTGCGGAACTGGCCGCGCTTATCCTTTGGCACCTTGCCGGCGGCGGATCCAGTGCTCGGGTAGCGGTCTACGTCCAGGGCCTTGTCCGCCATATCTGTGACAAGCAGAGAGAATTGTTGAGCATCGACGAGCGCAGCACGAGGGAAAACGAGATTGTCCGAGAACAGGGAGCCCCCGAGATCAGAACCGAGATGGTCGCCGCCGGTGGAGATGGTGACGATGCCGTCTTGGTCGAGCAGGTCGCGGGATTGCTCCCACTGCATCGAGTCGCCTAGATAAACAGGGATCGAGACCTGACTTCCACAAGTTGACGCTGTTCTA
>NZ_KV823850.1:0-19891 GCF_001815995.1 Dietzia sp. HMSC21D01
GCGGTTCGCCGACCGCGGCGTCGTGGCGGTGGGTCTGGTCGCCGACGAGCGTGACAGTCCCGTGGCCGCCGCGGCGGAAGCGTTCGCGATCGCCCGCGACGCCGGACTCGGGGTGGTGCCCCACGCGGGCGAACTGGGCGGGCCGGAGGAGGTCCGCTCCGCCGTCGAACTGGGGGCGGACCGCATCCAGCACGGGGTGCGCGCCGTGGAGGATCCGGGCGTGCTCGAGCTGCTCGCCGAGCGGGGGACGTGCCTCGACGTGTGCCCCACCTCCAACGTCGTGCTGGGCGTGAGTCCCTCGCTCGAGAGCCATCCCCTGCCCGCGCTCCTGGCCGCCGGCGTGCGGTGCTCGATCGGCGCCGACGACCCCCTGCTGTTCGGCGCGGACGTGGTCGACGAGTACGTGTCCGCACACGAGCGGATGGGCGTGCCCGAGGCGCAGCTCGTGGAGGTGGCGCGTACGTCGATCGAGTCGTCGTTCGCGCCGGCGGACGTCAAGCGGGACGCCCTCGCGCGCCTCGGTGCGTGGGAGGACCGGGCCGCCTGGCAGGACGGCGGCGCGTAAGGCGCGTCAGGCGCCCCAGGTCAGGCGCCTCGGCGGATGCGGTCGGCGGCGACGATCATCGGCACCTGCAGCGGCAGTCGGCCCCACGCGATCACCTGGTACTGCCAGACCGGCTTGCGGCGCCACGCGCGGACCATCTGCAGGTTGCCGGGGAACACGCCGAGGAACAGCGCGGTGGCGGCAGCACCACCCAGCCTCCGTGTGCGGGGCGCGGCCAACAGCCCGGCGACCGCGAGCTCCGCGACGCCCGACCCATAGGTCCACGCGCGGCGGCTGCCGGGCAGCTCGGGCGGGATGAGACCGTCGAACGGCCGGGGATTGACGAAGTGCAGGACCCCCATCGCCCCGAGGGCGGCGGGCATTGCCCAGTAGCGGGCGGTGCGGGGACGGGCGTTGCGGGGGCGGGCGGTCTCGGAGCTCATCAGCCGAGACTACGGGCGCGGCGGCCCCCTCACCGGATCCCCGGCAGGACGCGCTCGCCGATGAGCCGTACGGGGGCGACGACGACGAGGCCAGGCCGGTGCCCGGGCGCGAGGCATTCTGCCCGGCAGAGCGCGATAAGCCCGGGATCATCGAGCTGCGGCTGGAAGTGCGTGCCCAGTCTCGCGGTCCGCCGGGCGGCCGCGCCCCGCATCGAGGAAGACCAGCGGGTGGGGTTGCGAGAACGGCCTCGGGGTGGGCGGGTCCGCGGGAGTCGCGCGCTCCGTGGAGCCGTAGGCGTCCCGCACCCGGCCTGAGCTCACCTCCCGTCTTCCTCCTTTGACTCCTCTGCGTACCTGGGGGCCAGGGCCTCCATCTGCTGCATCACCAGCTGAATGGCCTCAGGTTGCTTGTCCGGTGGGTACCTGAACTTGCGCAGAGTCCGCTTGACCGAGGCGCGAAGCTTGGCCTTGACGTCTTCGCGGACCGTCCAGTCGGTGCGGATGTCGCGACGCATGGTGGCGACGATCGAGCGGGCGATCTCGGCCAGCACGTCGTCGCCGAGGACGTCGACCGCGGACTCGTTCAACGCGACCACGTCGTAGAACGCGAGTTCATAGCTTTCCAGCGGCGGCTCGAAGCGCTGCCCGCGGTCGGCTTCCGCGCTGACCTCCTTGGCGAGCTCCACCAGCTCGGCGATCACCTCGGCGGCCGTGAGCTGCTGGTTGGTATAGCGCACCATGAGCTCGTTGACGCGTTCGGAGAACAGCTTTCGCCGCACCTCGTTGCCGTGCGTGACCGTCGCGGCCTCCTCCAGCAACGTCGCCTTGAGCGCCTCGATCGCCAGGTGGGCCTTGGACGGCTTCTGCGCCTCCTCGACCCACTGCGGGGTCAGCGTGTCGAGCCGCGGGAGGGGCAGTCCGGCCTCGCGGTAGATGTCGACGACTCCTGTGCTCGCTGCGGAGTCGACGATCAGTTCGCCGAGAATGCGCTTGATCTCGTCCGGGACCAGTTCTCCGGCGCCGATCTTCTGCTGTGCGTCGAGCTTGAGCATCCAGACGCGGACCTCTTCGACGAACCGCACCTCGGGTCGGACCGTTTCGAGGGAGTCGTTCCCCGCCGCCAGCGCCCACGCCCGCGCGAGTTTGGATGACAGGTCGCGGAAGCGGTCGGCGAGAGGGCGCGCGTCCGGGTCGTCGTCGTCGCGGTTTCCTGGCGTGCCCGGCGACCGCAGGCGGGTGACCACGGTGAGGAGCGCATCACGCCAGCCGGTTTTGGCGTTGGCGTGCCACTGCGCCTTCCACTCGTCGCCGATGAGCTCACGCACGCCTGCGAGCAGGTCGAGCACGATCTGCGCGGCCTCCTCGGAGGTGCGGCCGACGAGCCGGTCACCGCCCTCCTGGGCCTCGCGGGTGAATTCCTCTAGCGCCTTGGACAGGTTGTCGGTGAGCGGCGCGTAGCCCACGAGCAGCCCGTCCTGCTTCCCGCGGAAGGTGCGGTTGACGCGGGCGAGGGTCTGCATGAGCAGCGCGCCCTTGAGCGGCCGGTCCACGTACAGGGTGTGCAGCGCCGGGGCGTCGAAGCCGGTGAGCATCATGTCTTTGACGATGATCAGCTCGAGCTCGTCGTCGGGGTTCTTCACCCGCTGCTTCACCGCGGCGATCGCACTCGGACGCCGGAGATGCCTGGTGACGTGCTCCTCGTCGCCCGGGTCGGCGGTGTAGACCACCTTGACCTTGCCCGTGTCGTCGGCATCGGAGTGCCAGTCGGGGCGGAGGGCGACGATCTCCTGGTACAGGTTCGCGGCGATGGATCGAGTGGCGCAGACGATCATCGCCTTGCCCGGGACACCGAGGAATGGCCGCATGGTGTCGCGGCGGGTCTCCCAGTGGGTCACCAGGTCGGCGGCCAGGGTGCGGATGCGCTCGGGGGCGCCGTAGACGGTGTCGAGCTTGGCCACCGCGCGCTGGAGGCGTTCGGCGTCCGCGGCGTCGAGGCCGCTCAGCGCCTCCTCCGCGGCGTCGTCGAGCGACTCGTCGTCCACGCCGGGCAGGCGCGCCAGGCTGATCAGCCGCGGTTCGTAGACCACGGGGACCGTGGCGCCGTCCTCCACCGCCCGGTGCAGGTCGTAGACGTCGATGTCGGCGCCGAAGACGCGGCGGGTGTCGCGCTCCCCCTCGGTGATGGGGGTGCCGGTAAAGGCGATGAGGGTCGCGTGCGGCAACGCGCTCTTGAGGTGCGCGGCGTAGCCGTCCAGGTTGTCGTAGTGACTGCGATGGGCCTCGTCGGCGATGACGACGATGTTGCGCCGGTCCGAGAGCAGCGGGTGAGTCGCTCCGGAGTCTCGTTCGGATTTGCTCAGGCCGAACTTCTGCAGGGTGGTGAAGTAGATGCCGCCCGAGCGGCGGTCCGCCAGCTGCGTCCGGAGCTCGTCGCGGGTGCGGACCTGCACCGGCTGCTCGGGGAGCAGGTCGGAGATCTGGAAGCCGTCGAACAGTTGGGAGTCGAGCTCGGTGCGGTCGGTGATGACGATGACCGTGGGGTTGGCCAGTCGCGGGTGCCGCATGATCTTGGCGGTGTAGAGCTCCATCTCCATGGACTTGCCGGAGCCCTGGGTGTGCCACACGACGCCGGCCCGGCCGTCGGAGGCCACGGCGCGGACGGTGGCACCGACGGCTTTGGTGACGGCGAAGTACTGGTGGGGCTTGGCGATGCGTTTGATCAAGCCGGACTCGGTGGCGTCGAAGGCGGTGAAGTCGCGGTGGAGTTGGCCGAATCGTTCGACGTTGAACACGCCGTCGATGAGGAGGTCGAGTTCGGTTGTGGGTTCCGCGGAGCCTTCGAGGGTGGTGAGGGGGGCGATGCGGCGGCCGTCGTCGTCGACGTTCCAGGGCGCGAAGTGGTTCCACGGGGTGAACGGCGTGCCGTAGCGGGCGGAGAGGTCGTCGGTGGCGACGACGACGACGGCGAAGCGGAACGCCATGGGGAATTCGTGGAGATAGGTGCGCAGCTGGTTGTATGCGAGTTCGGCGGTGGCGTTCTTGGCGCCCGGCTTCTTGAGTTCAAAGATCGCGAGCGGAAGTCCGTTGACGTAGGCCACCACGTCGAATCGTCGTTCGTGTTCGCGGCTGCGGACGGTCACCTGGTCCACGGCGTGGTACCGGTTGCGCGAGGCGTCGGCGGACAGGAAGCGGATGACCGGGGCGACCTCGCGGCCGTCGTCGTCGATGTAGGTCAGGCCCTTGTAGCCGTCGAGCAGGATGTGGTGTAGCCGGTGGTTCTCGGTGATGGCGTCCTGCGACTTGGGGGTGATCACCTCGGCCATGGCCTGCTGGAGGTATTCCTCGGGCACGTCCGGGTTGAGGTTGATCAGCGACTGCAGGAGGGTGCCCCGCAGGACGATGTCGTGCCACGAGTCGCGCTCCCCCGAGCCGGGCGCGAGGGATGGCCCGGGGCGGTGCTCCCATTCGCGCTCGGCGAGGGCGTCGAGGATCCCCTGCTCGGCTTGGGCTTCGGACCAGCCGTAGGTCATGATTGCTCTCCGTTTCTTGGCTGCTCCACGATTAATCGATAGTTCGTGGTCCGGTCCCCGCGCTGGCCGTCCATCACCACGTAACCCTCATCGAGCAGGGGTGCCAGGGCGTACCGGATCTGTCCGGCCGTCAGCTGCGTGCGCTCGATGATGTCGCGGAGCGTCGGGGCGTTCATCTCTGCCAATGCCGACAACACAGCGTTCTCGTTTCGAGTCTGCCGCCCGGCTCGTTTGTTCGTGACTACATCTACTGGGGTCGTGCCGACGGACGCCGATTTCCTGGCCCCAGCCGCCGCGTCGTATCCACGTTCACCCGGCGGCAACCACAGGATCGCGGTGAACTGAACTCCGGTGTTGATCAGCGTCGGACGTGGGAGCCCCGCCTGCGCAGCGCTCTCGAAGACCTCGCGTATCCCTCCACCTTCGCCTTCGATCACCCAGCCTCCGTCGGCTGTCTTCAACTTCTTCGCTGCTGCGTACAACCGTTGGTTGACGGCGGCTTGCGCATGTTCGGAGCTTTCGATCTGCTTCAGCGAGATCCCTCGCAGCCCGCCGGGGCTCTGGATCACGAGGTTGCGGCTGGTGAGGCGGATTTGGATCCCTTTTCCGGTACCCATCGTGTTGGGCCCGAGGTCGCGGTGCACGAGCGCGTTCGCGAGCAACTCCCTCACCGCTCGAAGTGGCAGTTCGTGCTCTTCCACCATGTGCCCGTCGTCGCGGTAGCGCCGCACCGTCGGTACGTTCGCCTCGACCCAGGCCATCACCTCATCGAGTAGTACGGGAACGGGACCGCTGAAGTCCCGCAGGTTGCGATTCCTCACGCCGGAGTCGGTAGAGGGCACTATCACCGCGGCTGTCACAGTCAGTGATGGCTCGGCTCCTTGTGGGAAGTCGCCGAGCATGTAGAGACCTGTCAGGGTCACTTCACCCCGGGGGGTAAAGATGCTGGTCAGTCGGAGAATGTCCTGGTCAGACTTGTCGGTCAGTCGATCTGTGGAGGATCGGCAGGCGGCGACGTACTGGTCCACGAGTTCCGGCACCAGCGCGTCTGCCCCCGTGTCCGGAATGACACGCCTGTCGTAGTCGATCCGCTCGTCGGTGTGGAGCTTCTCGACCTCGATCATCCGGAGTTCATGCTCTTGGATCTCGTAGTCACCATCTGATTGACGGAGATACGCGACCCCCTGGCACGTGGCCGGCTTGTCGTGAATGCTGAGTGGCCGCACGTCAACGACGATCACCGACTTTCCTTCAATCATCAGATGCTCGGTCGCGATGTGGGGTGAGGGACGAACGGCCTTGCGGGCTTGGTTGACGAGGCCCGCTTCCAGCTGGGCAGGTTTCTCGACGCCGGTGATCGTAAACCCGGATCGCTCATCGACACCCAGAATGAGAGTCCCGCCCTCCGGCATGTTCGCGAAGGCGCACAGAGTCTCCGGCGTAGAGGCGGGAAGACCGATAGCTGCCCGCTTGACCTCGATTGATGCGGAGTCTCCGCGACGCGACTTCAGCGAGTCGATCACGCTCCGCAGCCGCTGTTCCGTCCACATGACGCCCACTTTGGTTGTACCGACTATCGCCTCATTGAAACTGAGTTGCACTCTAGTTGCAATGAGGGTTGCACTCTCTGCATCGCCTGCCTGGGCCCGGGGGACCAGGTCACAGACGATGCGCCCGAGGTCAACGAGACCACGGATGTACTCGGAACGTCCGTACGTCTCTCGCTGAACGCCTTCGCCCCGGCAGCAGACATCGACGGCATCTGCTGACGGAGCCGACAATCAGAGCCAGCGAGGCGCGACCTGGGGATTGTTAGATAAGGCACCCCCCTAATCTGACACTGATCCCCGATTCCCGCGGATCGTGACAGATTACGGCGGCGCCCCGCTGCCACTCAGAGCACCGCCTCGGCGGCCTGCTCGGCATCCTTGACGGCGATCCGGCCGTCCATGAGCAGGGGTAGCAATGCGTCGCGTGTGCGGGCGAGCGCTGATGTCTCCACCTGGAGCGCTGAGTGCTTCGAAGTAAGTGCCCCACTCAATCGGTCGAACTCTTCTAGATGCGCCCCGTCCGGAAGCGGCACCTGCAGTGCGTACGCACGCTCCCGATTGAGCCCGGGCACTGCAGAGTCTGTATTCATCGCCACAAAATCAATGTCCTGCAAGAGGCGGTAGGCATATCCCAGTGAGACTCCGTTGGGAGCCACCCAATACGTCGTGTCAATCGGGAAGCATCCCTCGCTGATCCAATACGTGGAACCCACAGACCCCTTTCGGCCGACAATGACAGCCGGTCCGTCTACAAGTGATTCATCGTGATAACCCACGACACCGCCACTTCCCACTACTGGAAACGGGCCTTCAACTCGCTTAGACGACGGCAGGCTTTTGCCGTAGTTGAGGGCAATCAGACTGCCGAGTTCAACGCGCTCCGCAGTGGATCGGCTGGCCTTACGGAAGCTGGCGTCAAGGAGGTCGTCAATCGACCGTTGCACTCGCCTGTTCGCGGCGATCTTGTCGTCCAGCGCGCCGAGGATCTCGCCAATCGCCCGCTGCTCCCCGAGCGACGGCAGCTCGAATTCATAGGAAAGAAAATCGTTCCGAGCAAGGTCGAGATTCGTCGTGCCAGTTCCAAGTGACTTGCAGTGTCGCCGGCACTGCGGACTTCTGAGCGTCCAGTACAGGTACTCCGAACTGATCGGAGAGTCGTCGAGAATGTCGACGGCAATGGTGTCTTGAGTTAGGCGGGCCCGCTCGATCTCCTCTGGTACCCGTGCCGCAGCACCCAGCAGCGCCGCTTCCTGCGTCATGTCCTTCAGCGACACGTAGACGTCTCCGGCCGAGACTGCGATACGGTCGGCAAACTCCTCTGGGTAGAACCGGAGCTTGCCACCCTTGAACCCACCCTCGCGTGCGATGGTTCCCAGCCCGAGAAGCGGATAACCAGACTCGCCGACTAGGGAGCCCCGGTACGAGTTTCCCCTTCTTAGGGAGACCAACTCTCCGAGCGTTACCCTCACCCAAGCCTCCCCAGCTGCTCCCGGACCACGGCATCCAGCAGGGCCGACTCATCCAGCGCGATGGTGAGCTCGTCGGTGAGCCGCGCGATCTTCTCGTCGATCGGCTCAAGATCCTCCTCCGCCTCGGGCACGCCCACGTAGCGGCCCGGGGTCAGTGCATAGCCGGCGGCCTTGATCTCCTCGAGCGTGGCCGACTTACAGAAGCCAGCCACGTCCTCGTACTCACCCACCGCGGAGGGGCGGCCTCGCCAGGAACGGAACGTCTCGGCGATGCGCTGCAGGTCTTCCTCACTCAGCGTGCGCTCCACGCGGTCGATCATGTGGCCCAGCTCGCGGGCGTCGATGAACAGCACCTGCCCCCGGCGATCCACCGAACCACCCTTGCCGGCGGCCTTGTTCTTGGCGAAGAACCACACGCACACCGGGATGCCCGTCGCCCGGAACAACTGCCCCGGCAGGGCCACGATGCACTGCACCACGTCACCCTCGACCATCGCCTTGCGGATGTCGCCCTCGCCACTGGTCGTAGTGGTCATGGTCCCATTGGCCATCACCACGCCGGCCTCGCCGTTCGGCGCCAGCTTGGACAGGATGTGCTGCATCCACGCGTAGTTGGCATTGCGCTTGGGCGGCACCCCGTAGACCCAGCGCGGGTCGTCCTCGCGACGTGCCCAGTCCTTGATGTTGAAGGGCGGGTTGGCCATCACATAGTCGGCCTGCATATCCGGGTGGATGTCCCGGGCAAAGGTGTCACCCCAGCGCGAGCCGAGACCCTGCGAATCGATCCCGTGGATCGCCAGGTTCATCTTGGCCATCCGCCACGTGCGCTCGTTGAGCTCCTGCCCGTACACGGCGACGTTGGTCGGATCCTCCTTGTGCCCCTCGAGGAACTTCTCCGTCTGCACGAACATGCCGCCCGACCCACAACACGGGTCGTACACACGCCCCGAATGCGGTTCGAGGATCTCCACCAGCGTCCGCACCACCACGGGCGGGGTGTAGAACTCGCCGCCGCGCTTACCCTCCGCCTTGGCGAACTTGTCCAGGAAGTACTCATAGACCTCCCCGAGCAGATCCCGCGCCTTGGAGGCGCCGCCGCCGGTGAAACGCGCCGCGTTGAACAGGTCCACCAGCTCACCCAGTCGGCGCTGCTCGACATTGTCCCGCCCGAACAACACCGGCAGCGTGCCCACCAGCGACTCGTTGGCCTGCATCAACGCGCGCATCGCGGCATCGATCAGCTCACCGATCGACTGCGCGTCGTTGGTCGACGACGCCGGGATGCCCTTGGCGTGCCGCGAGAGGTACTCCCAGCGCGCCTCGGCGGGAACCCAGAACACGCCGGAACCCAGGTACTCGTCGGCATCCTCGAGCGTTTCGGCGAGGTAGGCCTCGTCCTCCCCGGCCAGCTCCTGGCGGATCGCGTCGCGGCGCTCTTCGAAGGCGTCCGAGACGTACTTGAGGAACACCAACCCCAGCACGACGTCCTTGTACTGCGACGCATCCATGGACCCGCGGAGCTTGTCCGCCGCCTTCCACAGCGTGTCCTTGAGTTCCTTAGGTGTCGATGCCTCCATGGGCATCGGAACCAACACTCTCGCCATCAGGCGTTCTCCTCGTAGTTCTGATCTGAATAGTCGTGGTCTATACGCAGCGTGCCCGCCGCGAGTCCGTCGGAAAGTTCTGTGGTGAGCGCGTCGAGCGCACTCAATTCGGCCAAGAGCCGTGCCCGATGCTCGGCGGCCCGTGCCGCTACCGTGCGCCAAGGGTTACAGGCGTCGACGACGACGGTGCGCAGCCGCCACGAACGGCAATCCGATCCCCGCGCAGCCGAAATATCCCGAACAGCGAGCTCGGGAAGAATACGTCGCGATCCCTCCGCCGGTTCCATGCACCGCAGGACCCGGGCCGGCGCCTGAACGGCATTGCCGCCGACTGTGTCAATGATCGCGGCCGGCCCCCTCGTCGTCGTAAACACCACGTCGCCCGGCTCCGTGAGCCGGAAACGAGGCGCCCGTCGGACCAACTCCACCAGGTCGACCGACCGTGACCCGATCGCGCACCGGCCGCGCACCTCGTCCGGGCCGATCACCCCGATGCCGCCCGGACCCGCCGTGAAGACCTCCGCGGGGATGCGCACGCCCGTGATCACCCGGGCCGGCCGGTGCTCGCCCGTGGTCGCCGCTCTCCACGGCAGGGAGTGGTCAGCCGCAGATCCGGCCGCCACCACCTCGACCCCGTCGAGCACCCCGGACGCCGACGCGTCGCGCTTCTCCCACAGGCGGGCCAGCGCATCACCGCCGTCCTCCGCGACGTCGGTGGTGACCGGCAGCGCGAGCGCGGATTTGCTCACCACCGCCTCGGTGAGCCGGTGCTCGCTGCGCAGGAACGCGTGACTCCGCCGTGCGGCGCCTCCGCGGAGAGCCGCGACAGCGTCAGAGGCGAGTGCACGGTTCTCCCGCGCATCCAGCGCGTGGGCCGAGTGCTCCCCGAACGTCGTGAAACTCCGCGCACCGGCGGTGTCGCCGGACTCTCCCAGCACCCACATCGCCATCCGACGACGACCGCCGAACCGGCACAATCCCCGCGGCAGGCGAGCGACATAGCGCAGGGGCGCAACATAGTCGCCGCCTGTCCCCCTCAGGATCCGCCGCCGATGGTCCGTCCCCGGCAACTCGTCGACCAGCAGCGGGGCGGGAGCGAACACCACCGCGGCGCTGCCCGGCCCCAGGTCCAGCACCACGTTGTCGACCGAGTCGAAGAAGCCCTCAGTCCCGTCCCGGGGAATCGCCGCCCACTGCCCGACGAGAAGCGTGGCTGAACCGGCCGTCGCTGGTTCCAGGCGGGCGCCGAGTGCGGCGAGGTACCGCCAGAGCAGTCGGTCCACCGGCCCAGTCGGGCCATCCGGCGAAACGACTCGCGACCGATCCGACTCCGACGCCTTTTCCACCACGCTCGCAAGCAGACGCAGTCCGCCCGGACCCCACGGCACGAGTGCCCTGTCGGAATCGCCGGCCAGCGCCGCGACCACCTCGCACGCCAGTGCATCGCCCGTGCTGGTGAGCGATTCCGAGGCGAGCGGCGCGTCCTTGGCCTCCTGACGTTGCGCCAACCGTTTGAGCACCCGTGTCGCGGTAGTTCCGGCTTCGGCGAGGCGGTCGACGCACGCGACCAGGCCGCTGTCACGCAGTGCCCTATCCGCCTGCGTCACGGACAGAACCGACTCGACTGCGTGCCCCACCGGAAGCGTCGCGAGGTCGTCGCGGCTCTGGTCAGCCAGCGGGGCGCCGGACAGCGCGTGGAGCAGGAGAAGCGCCGAGGCGTCGTCAAGTTGCGAGGCCGCCTCGTCCATCAGCGACGAGAACAACGCCGCATCCTCATGCGCCTCCGGGTTGTTCCCCCGGCCGGTGACACGCAGCCAGCGGCCGACCTCGTCTGCGGAGAACACCAGCTGCGCCGGGTGCACGGGCGCGGGGAACGGACTATCAGATCCGGTCGACCGGGAGCGCCACACCGACACGACCGGGCGTTTCACTCCGGCGAGGTCGGCGATCTGCTGCATGGTCAGCGTCTCCACGTGGTCACCTCCGTTCGGTCGGCCAGGTCTGCGATGCGGACGACGCTACCCCCGAATTCGACCGCCTCATACCCTTTCGCCGATAAGCCTCCTTATCACTTTGAGCGTTACCGCTTTGGCGGAATCTCGAGGAATGGTCTCCCCGGAAGCCAACCGCACTCGATCCCCCGGAGGTCACTCGTGAACGACGCCTTCACGGTCGACCACCTCACGGAGTGGAGCCTCCTCGAATGGTGGCTTCACTACCTCGGCGCGATTGCCGTGCCCGCTTTGGCCATCGTCCTCGTGGTGGCCGCCTATCGAGCGTGTCGCGCGATCGACCGCCTGAGTCTGCCGAACCCGGTCGAGGCAGCAGTCGGTGTGGGCCTGGTCGCCGGCGCCTTCGCGGTCGTGTTCCTCGGGCTGAACTGGCACATCGACTTGCTGTACGGATCGCTACGTCATATCCCAAGTGCGACCGGGGCTGTCGTGGCCGGCCTCGGCACCGCGCTCTTGTTGGCCGCAGCTTCCGTGGTCCTGGCACTCAAGCTGGGCACTACCCGGCGGCGCCGGCTCGCCGTGATCGCCCTCGCCGCTGCAATACCCGCAGTCTTCACTCTCGTCCATGACGGCCTCTACCGGGATGCGACCGCGTCCACGCGTGATACGGCGAGTGTCGGTATGCAGTCACCCACGCGAAGCGCCGCAGGGGCCCAGCCGAATCAACCCAGCGACGCCCCAACGGACGTTCTGCCGCGCTCCCCTCCGGCAGACCAGCACGCACTCCCACCCGAAGGCCTCAGGGCCGCATAACCATTCGAATACTTACTTCATCAAGGAGACTTCCCATGCCCACAACTTCCCTCCGTACCTACGGCACCGCCGCCGTGACCGCCGCGCTCCTGGGCGCAGGCTCATTCCTCGCGCCGGCCATCGCCCAGGCGCAGTTGGTCGACCCCGTCGACCCCACGGACATCATCAAGATCGACTCGCCTGACCTCACCGTGAACGTCAACGGCACCACGGCGAACTTCACCGTCACCGCCCCCGAGAACATGGCCTGCGTCGGGCCTCTGGTGGTCGAGGGTGCGATCAGCGAGAAGGACATCGACCCCGAGACCTGGAACGAGACCTTCTTCGAGGACCTGTTCAGCAATCCGGTCTGGCCCACGAAGGAATCCGACCTGCGCGTCGTGGTCAACGAGTCCAGCGACCTACTGGACGAGGAGGGGGCCTACGCGAGTCCCCACAACGTCAGCGTGCCGGGCCTTGACGACGGGGACTACGTCGCCACGTCGATCTGCGTCACCGAAGACAGCATCGCGCCCCTCGCTGCGACCGATGAGATCTCGACTCTCGCGGACGTCCAGTACCCGGTCGAGATTCACTTCCGGAACTTCTCGGTGACCACTACCGGGAGCGTCAATCTGGGCAGCGTCGACGTGTTCGGCAGCCTCGGGAGCTGACCACCTGGACCGGGGGCGTCCGGCTCGTCGCTCAGCTGACGTAGCCGGACACCCCGGCCCGCTGTGAATCGACTCATTGCCCTTCTGACATGGCGGTACGAACCCTTCGGGAGTCGTACGCGGCCTGGCCGGGAGGGCATTGTCGTGTACCCGCTCCGCTGCGGCCGCAGATGCCGTGGCGGCGGCGCACGCCGAACATTCTCTCACGCCGAACATTCTCTACTGTGGCGTGCACACCTGACCCGACCCGAGGGAGACCACACATGGACGTCGCCGCCGTCGCCGCCACCGCACCGGACGCACCCCTGGAGAAGACCACGATCCGACGTCGGGACACCGGCCCGGACGACGTGCTCATCGAGATCGAGTTCGCCGGCATCTGCCACTCGGACATCCACCACGCGCGCGGCGAGTGGGGCCGCACCGTCTACCCGGTGACGACAGGCCACGAGATCGTCGGCATCGTCCGCGAGGTCGGATCCGAGGTGACCCGCCACAAGGTCGGCGACCGCGTGGGCGTCGGCTGCCTGGTGGGGGCCTGCCATGAGTGCGCCTCGTGCGAGGCCGGCCAGGAGCAGGAGTGCGAGGTCGGAGCCACCGCGACCTACGGCTCGCCGCTGCCCGAGGGCGATCCGGAGGGCCCGGTCACCAACGGCGGCTACTCCACGCACATCGTGGTGGAGGAGCGCATGGTCGTCTCCGTCCCCGAGGGCCTCGACCCGGCCGCCGCCGCGCCGCTGCTGTGCGCCGGGATCACCATGTACTCACCCCTGCGGCAGTGGAACGTCGGCCCCGGCACGACGGTCGCGGTGATCGGCATGGGCGGGCTCGGGCACGTGGGCGTGCAGCTCGCCGTGGCCATGGGCGCCGAGGTCACCGTGTTGTCCCAGAGCACCTCCAAGCGCGACGACTCGCTGAAGTTCGGCGCCGTGGAGCACTACGCGACCGCCGGAGACGAGGGCAGGGAGAACCTGCGGGCGCTCCGAGGCAGCTTCGACGTCATCCTCAACACCGTCTCCGCCAACCTGCCCCTGGACCGCTATCTCGCCCTGCTCAAGCCTCGCGGCGCCATGGTGGAGATCGGTATCCCGAGTGAGCCGATGTCCCTGCGGGCGGGGTCGGTGACCGGCGGCCGCAAGATCCTCACCGGCTCGATGATCGGCGGTATCCCCGAGACGCAGGAGATGCTGGACTTCTGCGCCGAGCGCGGGATCACCGCCCAGATTGAACTCATCTCGGCCGATCAGATCAACGAGGCGTGGGACCGCGTCGTCAGCTCGGACGTCCGGTACCGGTTCGTGATCGACGCCAAGACGTTCTAGGCGAGACCGTCAGGTTTCACCGGTGAACCACATCCAGATAAATGTCGCCACGAATCCCACCGTCGAGAGGATGAGGACGGTCCGGCTGTAGTGATCCTCCCAGGCCATCTGGATGAACCGCCGCTTGAACTCTTCCCACCTGCCGTCCCAGAAACCGGGTTCCGGTTCCAGGGCGGGGTGTTCGTAGGGGTGCGGGTCGCGTTCCGACGGGTCGTCCCGTCTCTGCCCATACCTCATGGTCGTGTCACCTCTCTGCCGTGTGGGCCCGGTACCGGTGGTGAGCCATATCGCCCGCCTGCTGTCCCAGGTACGTCCCGACGGCCGCACCGATGCCGGCGCCGATGAACGTGCCGAGGGGACCGAACATCGTTCCTGCGACGGCGCCGGCTGCGGCGCCTCCGAGCGCGCCGCCACCCAGAGCCCCGAGGGTCTCCGCGACGGCCTCGCCGGTCGACGTCCTCCCCTCGGCGTGGGCCTTCACGCCGTCGTACACCGTAAGCCCGCCACCGACCGGACCGGCGACCCCACCGAGTCCCCGCAGTCCCGTCGCCGCAGCTCTGCCGAAGTCATCCGGGGCCGGGTTGAGCATGTGTCTCCCCCGGGTCCGTGGATCGAGTTCATCGGCGACGTCCGGGTAGCCCCGTGACGCGGCCCCCGTCATCGCGTCCACACCGCGACCCGGCCACGGGTCGTCCGGGCCCGGGATCGGCGACCGGTCGACCTCGGGTGGGATCGCGGCGTGCAGCCGGGCGGCGATCCCGTCTATCTGGCGCCCGTAGTACTCATCGAGGGAGCGCACGGTGTCGACCGCGGAGCTGATCGCCTCCGCATCCTCATCGACCGTCGAGTGACCGATGTCGTCGCGACCCGGCAACGGACGCACCGACGACTCGCCCACCTGGAGTCCGGCTGCCTCGGCATCGGCGACCCGATCTCGAACCGCCTGAACTGCCGGCCCCAGAGCAGCGTGCGAGCTCCGGAGAGCATCAGCCAGATCCTCGAGTCCGTCAGCCAGCGTGCTGACGTGCGACTTCTCACGTTCCACGGTGTCGAGGACGGCGTCAGCGGCCGCCCCGTCCCAGCCATCATCCAGCTCCATCGCACCGTCGACCAGGTCCCTCCGGATGCCCTGCGCCACCGAGTGCTGCCGGCCGACCTCGCCGCCGGCGCCCGCCACTGCGGACACGTCCCAACGACGAATGTCCGCGACTGTCCAGCTCACCGCCGGGCCACCGCTGCGAGGAAAGCCGCGAAGTCCTCATCCTCGGCCTCGAGGAACCGGTGCGCCTCGGCCGCGAAGTCGGCCAGGCCCCCGAGCCGACCCGCGATTCTCTCGGCGCACACCGCTGCCGCACCGCACGCCCGGTCCACCGCCTGCTCGATCGCCGACCCGCCCGGAAGACCGCCGCCCAGCCGCGCCGCGACCTCGGGAAACGTCACCTCCGTGGCCGCCTCCCCGCAGTCGCGGAACACCGAGACCGCGCTCGCGATCTTCCCGGCATCCGCCCTGATCGTCCCGTCGGGCACGAGCCCTCCTCGTCGTCGTTCCGGTCTACTACCGGGACGCCCCCGTGGCGTCCTCACCACGTACGACGCGCGCCCCACGCCGATCGGTTCCCCCGTGTCGTACCCGTGGTGTGTACTCGGGAGTGTGGAAGGGACACCGGTCACCGCCGGTTCCACCCACGACCCGGCGGCGTCGCCCGGCGTCGGGACCTCTCCCTCGAGGAGTGCACCATGTCGCTCACCTGGACCCCCACCCTTGACCGCGCGCTCGCGGTCGCCGCCCGCTGCCACGCCGGCCAGACCCGCAAGGACGACCCGACGCCCTACATCGCCCACCCGGTCGCGGTGGCGCTGATCGTCTCCGACTTCACCGACGACGAGGACGTGGCGGTCGCGGCGCTCCTGCACGACGTCCTGGAGGACGTGCCGCCATCGGTGTACTCGGCCGACGACATGACCGCCGAGTTCGGCGAGCGGGTCACGGAACTCGTCCGCGGGGTGTCGGAGGAGAAGACCGCCGGTGTCCAGACCCCGCCGTGGCGGGTGCGCAAGGAGGGCTACCTCGCGCGACTGGCCGAGGACTCCCACGAATGCCTGCTCATCTCGGCCGCCGACAAGATCCACAACCTCCGGTCGATGGTCTCCGCGCACGGCCGCCTGGGCGACGGCATGTGGGGCGTGTTCAACGCCGGCCCGCAGGAGAAGCTGTGGTTCTACGGCGCGATCGCCGATACTGTGGCCGAGCGACTCGGCGACTGCGCGGCCACGCGAGAGCTGCGGCGGGCCGTAGACGACGTGGCCGCCCTCGTGCCGGTGGGGTGACGTCATGCAGGACCACCGCCTCGGACCGGGTAGCGCCTCCCTGCGCCCGGCGGGCGACCCGTGGCACGACTTCGAGCACACCCTCACCGGGCATCTCCGCAGGCCCGGGGCGGTGGGCGCGATGGAGTTCCGCGCACCGTCACAACCGTCCGTCGGACAGGGGCGGTGCACCGTCCAACTGGCGGCGGGCGGGGCGGTCGCCTGGGTGACCGCCCGCCCCGCCGGGCACGACCTCGTCGAGGAGATGATCGCGCACACCGCCCCCACCGCGCCGGCGCCTATCGCCCGGGCGGTGGTCGACGCCTGCCGCGACCGGCTGGGAGTCCCACACCCCCAGTTGCTCACCCTCCGGAGCGAGGGGACGGTCGGCCGCTATACCGGCGCGCTCAGGCTCATCCGGTCCGATTCCGTACCCGTCGGACGCGACCCCGCCGACTACCCCAACCCGATCGACGTGGCCGTCGAGGTCGAGGACCACGTGGACGCCCGCGAGCGGTACGCGGCGATCATCGAACAGGTGACCGGCCGGCCGTGCGTGGTGGACGAGCTCGGCCATCTGGTCTTCGACCACGTCGGCCACCGGATGCACGTCTCGTTCACGGAGGACGAGCCGTTCGCCCGCATCTGGGCGTGGGTCGTCCGAGGTGTGCGTTCCCGCGCCGAGGCCGCTCTGGAGATCGCGCGCCTCAACCTGGACGACGACCTCACCTCGTGGGTCCTCGACGGTCGCCACGTCATGCAGCGCACCACCGTGCCCGTCGCCCCGTTCCTGCCCCGCCACGCCCAGTACGCACTCGAGCACTTCCTGCTCACCTACGCCGCCACGCGCGGCCAGGTCGCAGCGCGGTTGGGCCCGCGTACGCGGTAGTTAACGCAAGTTTCTTCGGCCGCCTCTCGCGGCCCATCGACCCGACATGGCCAGCAACCCCAGATTCTGGACGCTTACCCATGACAGTGGCACGGTCCCGGGAGCGGTTGTACCCCGCGTAGGCCGCCCGAGCCTCGACATACGCCCGAGTGGCAATCCGCCGAGGCCGCCCGGACACCGCGCACGACCGAAGGAGACGCATGTTCATCCACAAGCAGAAGCTCCAGTTCCAGTCGAAGCCCGAGAAGCCCGACGCCGTGTACGCCCGCAAGCTGCAGGAGGTGATCGGCGGCCAGTACGGCGAGATCACCGTCGCCATGCAGTACAGCTTTCAGGCGTGGAACGCCCACATCCCGGGCAAGTACCGTGACCTGCTGTTCAGCACCGCGGCCGAGGAGTTCGGCCACGTCGAGATGCTCGCGACGATGGTCGCCCAGCTACTCGAGGACGCCCCGCTCGGCATCACCGAGGCCGCCGTCCAGAACGACCCGGCCGTCGCCGCGGTCATCGGCGGCACCGACGTCCAGCACGGCATCGTCGCCGGTGCCGGCGCGCGTCCCGTCGACTCCATGGGCAACCCGTGGTCCGGCGCCTTCGTCACCGCCAGCGGGAATCTCCTCGCCGACATGTGGTCCAACGTCAACGCCGAGTCCCAGGGCCGCGTCCAGGTCGCACGGATCTACCACATGACGGACGACCCGGGCATCCGTGAGCTGCTGTCGTTCCTGCTCGCCCGCGACACCATGCACCAGAACCAGTGGCTCGCCGCGGTCAACGAGCTCCAGGCCGAGGGCCTGGAGGAACTGCCCGTGCCGTCGAATTTCCCCAAGTCGAAGGAGGCCGCGGAGCACGCGTACACGATGTACAACTTCTCCGACGGCGCCGCCGCGGCCGAGGGCTCGTGGGCCTCGGGCCCGACGCCGGACGGTCACGGCGAATTCTCGTACTCGCCCGAGCCGCTCGAGGGCCCGCCGATGCCGCCGCCTACCCACCCGGACGCCCGGTTCTACGGCACCACCGAGCTGCCGAACACGGTCGAGAAGGCCGCCGGCACCGTTCAGGACAAACTGAACAAGGAGTAGTCGGCGCGCCGTCCAGACGAGAGCGGGCGCATCCGGTGTATACCGGATGCGCCCGCTTTCTCCTGCGACCCTGACGGGACTCGAACCCGCGACCTCCGCCGTGACAGGGCGGCGCGCTAACCAACTGCGCCACAGGGCCGTGCTTTTCGCACGAGAGGGAACATTAGCGGAAAGCTCGGCCCGAGCGTAAAACGGGGCCCCGCGCAGGTGGCGCGGCGCTCAGGGGACGGGCGCCTCACCCGGTCCAGAGGACGAGCATCGGTTGGCTCGAGATGAGCTCTCCGCCCTGGTAGATGCTCATCCCGGACGCGTCGATCGAGTAGAGTACGTCGTTGTTCGTGACCACCGCCCCGGTCCTGGTGACGGTGGGGTCGTCGATCTCCACACCCGCTCCGCCCGACGAGCCGCGGTAGTAGTACCGGCCGTTGTCGGGGTTGACGCAGATGGAGAACGACGCCTGCGTCGTGCGTCCGATCATGGCGGCCGGGTCGCCGGCGTTGCAGCGGGCCTGGCTGTCGGAGAGCCATCCGGACGAGTCGGCCCCGGCGGGCTGACCACCGCCGCGTGGGAGCCGGGGTGCCGGCGCCTCGCGGGTGACGGTGACGGTCTCGCGTGGCGGCGGGGTGGTGTAGGCGGTCTCGGTCACCGGAGGCGGTGGCGTCGAGGTCGACGGCGAGGACGACGACGACGAGGACTGCGCTGCCGCGACGCCCGGCCCGTCACCGGCGATTCCGCCCGGGCGGAGGGCGAGGTAGGCGATCACTCCGAGGAGGCCGACCGCGAGGACCGTCAGTACGGCGACGAGGGCGATCACCGCGCCGGGGGTCCCCCGCCGCGGCGTGGGCTCGTAGTCGGAGGTGTGCCACTTCCCGTCGGGCCCCCACCGCCCGTCACCGGAGTTGTACGTCATCACCGACTCCCCTCATAGACAGACCGTAGCGGTGCGTGCCGGCTGTCGGACGATCTCCGCGGTACCCGCGGTCACCCGATCGGCCACTCCCCGATCGCGGTGAGGTCCTCCGCGGCCGCGGTCACCGCGGTGGGCTCGCAGGCGAAGCCGACGGCCTCCGAGCCGTCCGCGAGGGTCACCCGGCCGAGCTGCATGGGTCTGGGCAGCTCGTCGAGGAACGCGCCGAGCGCCGCCGGGGACATCGTCCACCTCTCGCCGAGCAGTTCCGCGCCCTCGGCGTGCCGCAGGACGCCGGGCTTGGGCGGGTCCGTGTCAAGCCGGTACATCCGGTAGTCGGCGCTGGACCGCACGACGCCACGCCAGACCGCGCCGCGTCCGGTGAGTTGGTGGTCGAGCGGGCCGCCCCGGCGGTGGGCACCGAACACCACCAGGTCCACGGTCGGCGCGCCCGCGCCCAGGGGCCACGGTTCGAGCGGCTCGGTGGCGGCCTCGCGCTCCCCGGCGAACTCTGCCGCGAGGGCCGCCGCGATGTCGGCCACCACGCCGTCGTGGAACGGCCTGCCCACCACGGTGACGCCGAACGTCGCCGTACCGCGGTCCGCCTCGTCCACCTCTCCCGCCGGGACGGCCACCGCGCAGAGGTCGAAGAGGTTGCAGAAGTTCGTGTAGGTCCCCATCCGGCTGTTGAGGGCGACCGGGTCGGCCTGCACCTGCGCGATCGTCGGATGGAACGGCGCCGTCGGCACCAGCAGCGCCGCCGCGCCCAGGCGGTCGAGCTCGGCCAGGGCCCGGCGGCGCAGCGCCTCGACGGTCCGCCGGTCCC
>NZ_KV823851.1:0-691 GCF_001815995.1 Dietzia sp. HMSC21D01
CCTTTGAAGGGATTGGTGAGCGCGGCGTGCCGGGCCCCGGCGGCCGCCAGGAGCGTCTTGGACGGCACGCAGCCGATGTTCACGCACGTCCCGCCCAGAACACCGCGCTCAACCAGCACGACGCTCTTACCGGCCTGGCTGGCCGCGATGGCGGCGGACATCGCCGCGCCTCCTGAGCCGATCACGGCCAGATCGACGTCGTAGTCCACACCCATTTGCCCACCTTCCTTCGCGTGACCCCTCTTCAGCGTCCATAGTGGACGTTCCAGCGCAGGGGAAGGTCAAGGCGAACATGGACGAGAGCCGAGAAAGGGGCCACTGTGCGCATCGGTGAGTTGGCCGTGGCCAGCGGCACCACAACCAAGACGCTGCGCTTCTACGAAGAAGCCGGCCTACTACCTGCGCCTGAGCGCACCGCCAACGGATACCGCGACTACACCCCTGCGGCCCTGGCGCGCCTGGACTTCGTTCGCCGCGGCCGCACCGCTGGGCTCACCCTGGCCCAGATTCGCGAGATCCTCGACATCCGCGACGCCGGAGTCGCACCCTGCCAGCACGTGCACGCCCTGCTCGAAGCCCACCTGGGCGACCTGGACCGCCAAATCGCCGACCTGCAAGCACTGCGACACACCGTCGCGCACCTTCACCACAGTGCCACCACCAGCGACCCCACCAAATGCGACACCACGAC
>NZ_KV823852.1:0-3971 GCF_001815995.1 Dietzia sp. HMSC21D01
CGCCGGAGCCGCTCAGCCCACCGGTGCGGCGTCGTCCGCGGTCACGGTCCCCGACCCGTTCGCCGCGCTCCGGCCCGCGCCCGAGCACGAGCGCACGCCCGAGCGCTACCTGCCCAGTCCGTCCCCGGACCCCTGGTACTCGTCGCCGCCGACCGTCGACCCCGCGACCGCCCCGGGGACGATCCTCGCCACGCGAGAGGTGACGATCCCGCCGCACAACGTCCGCAACTTCGGCCGCGGCTGGCAGGTCCTGGTCCAGAGCACCGACTCCCACGACCGCCCGCAGCAGATCGTGTCCACGCTCATCGAGCCGGCCACCCCGTGGCCCGGGCCCGATCCGCGGCCGCTCGTGTCGTTCAACGTCACGATCGACTCGCTCGGCCTGACGTGCATGCCGTCCCACACGCTGCCGCACACGCTCAACCTCGAGCTCCCGCCGTTCCTGCAGATCCTCGCCGACCGCGGCTACGGCCTGGTCGTCACCGACTTCCAGGGGCCCAGGGCGGCCTACGCGGCGGGGCGCGCCAACGGCCGCGCGGTGCTCGACGGGATCCGCGCAGCCCGCGCCTTCGTCCCACCCGGTGAGGCCGGCCCGCTGTTCGCCGACTCGCGGGTCGTGCAGGTCGGCTACTCCGGCGGCGGCATCGCCACGGGCTGGGCCGCCCAGCTGCAGCCCGTGTACGCCCCCGAGCTGACCGGCGTGCTCGTCGGCTCATCGGTCGGCGGCGTGCCCTCCGACTACTCCGACCTGTTCGACACGATGGACGGCACCATCGCCTCCGGCCTCTACCGCGCCGCCGTCCTCGGCCTGGCTCGCGAGTACCCCGAGATGTACCCCCTTCTCAACGCCACCGGCGACGTGATCGCGCACCACCTCCGCGATGCCTGCGCCGCCGCCAACACCGCCGGGGGGCTCATCCCCGCGCCGCTGTCCGCCCTGACCGACGTCGATCCCCGCACGGACCCCACGGTCGCGGCCGTCCTGGCCCGCAACCGCCTGGGAACCCCCGACCCCGCCCATGGCGCTGACCCGCGGGAGGTACCGACCGGGCCGGTCCAGGTCTGGCACGGTGACGCCGCCGCGCCGATCGGCCCCGGACCGGGGTCCTCGCGGGGGCCGGGCGACCCGTTCGTCCCCGAGTGGACGGCCCGTCGGCTGGCGGACGAGTGGTGCGCGGCCGGTGCCGACGTCGAATACACGCCGGTGCCCGGCGAGCACATCCTCGCGGCCTACACCGCGGTCGGCCCGGCGCTGGACTGGGTCGACGACCGGGCACGCGGCGTCCCCTTCGACTCCGGCTGCCGGCCCGACTGACCGGCGCGGCCCGAGAGGGCGGGTCCTCGGCGAGCGAGCGGCCCTCGTCGTCGTCATCTCTCCCTCATCTCCCCGTCGGCCGCGTCACACCCGGGCGCGGCGACGCGGCGGCCGGGCCCCGCCGGGCGGTAACCTCGACCGCGTGAGCACCGCGCAGAACACCCCACCGGCCCCGACCGCGCTGGACACCGAGCTCCGGCGCCTGACCGGCTGGGGCCGCACCGCCCCGGCGTTGAGCCACGTGCTGACCCCACGCTCGGTCGACGAGATCTCCGCGGCCGTCGCGGCGGTCAACGACTCCAACGCCTCCTCCCCAGCCCACCTGCGGCGCGGCGTGGTCGCCCGCGGCCTCGGCCGCTCGTACGGCGACAGCGCCCAGAACTCCGGCGGACTCGTCGTGGACATGAGCCGGTTCAACCGCATCCACGAGCTCAATGCCGAGAAGGCGCTGGCAGTGGTCGACGCGGGCGTCAACCTCGACCAGCTCATGCGGGCGGCCCTGCCGTTCGGGCTGTGGGTGCCGGTCCTGCCGGGCACACGGCAGGTGACCGTCGGCGGTGCGATCGGCCACGACATCCACGGCAAGAACCACCACTCCGCCGGCTCGTTCGGCAATCACGTCACGCGCATGGAACTGCTCGTCGCGGACGGCCGCGTGCTCACGCTCGAGCCGAGCGGAACCGCCGACGACCCCGACGGAACGCTGTTCTGGGCCACCGTCGGCGGCAACGGCCTCACCGGCATCGTGCTCAAGGTGTGGATCGCGATGACGCGCACGGAGACGGCGTTCTTCCTCGCCGACGACGACCAGACCTCGAGCCTCGACGAGACGATCGCCCTGCACACCGACGGGTCGGAGTCGAAGTACACCTACTCGTCCGCGTGGTTCGACGCGATCAGCGCGCCCCCCAAGCTCGGCCGGGCCGCGGTCTCGCGCGGGTCGCTGGCCACGCTGGCCCAGCTCGAGGAGTACGCGCCCAAGCTGGCGAAGAACCCGCTGGCGATGGACGCCAAGCCGCTCATCACGTTCCCCGACGTGTTCCCCAACGGGCTGGCCAACAAGTACACCTTCGGCCCCATCGGCGAGGTCTACTACCGGCTCGGCGGGACGTCGCGGAACCAGATCAAGACGTTGCCGGCGTTCTACCACATGCTCGACCTGTTCTCGGAGTGGAACCGGGCCTACGGATCCAAGGGGTTCCTGCAGTACCAGTTCATCGTCCCGCCCGGCGCGGTCGAGGGCTTCAAGGAGATCATCGGCGACATCCAGCGGTCCGGGCACTATTCGTTCCTCAACGTGTTCAAGCTGTTCGGACCCGGCAACCAGGCGCCGCTGTCCTTCCCCATGGAGGGCTGGAACGTGTGCGTGGACTTCCCCATCAACGACCGGCTCAACAGCTTCGTCAACCACCTCGACGCCAAGGTCATGTCGATGGGCGGGCGGCTCTACACGGCCAAGGACTCGCGCGTCCCGGCCGGGCGGTTCCACGCCATGTACCCGGAGATCGACTCGTGGATCGCCACCCGCCGCGGCATCGACCCCCACGGGGTGTTCGCCTCCGACATGGGCCGGCGGCTCGAACTGCTCTGAGCGGGTGAGCGCCCCCAGCGGTGTCGGGGCCCGTCGGTAGACTCCTGCCCATGATCAATGCCGTCGGCGTCCCCCAGACCCTGCTCCTGCTCGGTGGAACCTCCGAGATCGGCCTGGCCATCTGTGCCGAGTACCTGCAGCAGGGACCGATGCGCGTGATCCTGGCCTGCTTGCCCGGGGACCCGGGTGTGGACGACGCCCGGGCGGAGATGAAGGCCGCCGGCGCGAGCGCCGTGGAGGTCGTGGACTTCGACGCCGCGGCCACCGACACGCACCCGGCCGCGTTCGAGACGATCTTCGGCGGCGGGGACGTCGACGTGGCGATCGTCGCGTTCGGCCTCCTCGGGGACAACGAGGAACTCTGGTCCGACCAGCGCAAGGCGGTCCAGATCGCGCAGATCAACTACACCGGTGCCGTCTCGGTGGGCGTGCTGCTCGCCGAGCGGATGAAGGCGCAGGGCTTCGGCCGGATCATCGCCATGAGCTCGGCCGCCGGCCTGCGGGCCCGCCGCTCCAACTTCGTCTACGGATCCACCAAGGCGGGGCTGGACTCCTTCTACACCGGTCTCGGGTACGCGCTCGACGAGCACGGGGTGGACGTCCTGGTGATCCGCCCCGGCCAGGTGCGCACCCGGATGTCAGCGCACGTCAAGGAGGCGCCGCTGACCATCAACAAGGAGGAGGTCGCCCGCATCGCGGTGAAGAACGCCGGTGCCGGTAAGGGCGCGGTCTTCGCTCCGGCCGCGTTCGGCGGGGTCATGGCCGTGCTCACGCACGTGCCGCGCCCCATCTTCCGCAAGCTCCCCTTCTGAGCATGCCGCCGGCGCTACGCGGGCCCGGTCTGGCCGGGGCGGCGACGCTGCTCGCCGCAGCCGTCACCGCCGTGGTCCTGGTCGGCTTCTCGCTCGTCTCCTTCCCGGCCTACGGCAACTCCAACGTCCTGCGGGCCCTGACCGTGGTCGGTCAGACCGCCGCTGTCGCGCTGGTGGCGACGGGGATCCTCGCCGCGCGCGCCGGGGAGCGGCCGGGGGGTCGGCCCGCGCTGGTGCGGCTGGGCAAGCTCGC
>NZ_KV823853.1:0-16476 GCF_001815995.1 Dietzia sp. HMSC21D01
CGGGCCGCACTGCGGGCGGCGTGGCTGGCGCGGGCGGCGCGGGCTCCGGCCTCAGCTCCGCCGAGGAGCGCGCGCTGACCAAGGAGATGTCCAAGATCGAGCGCCAGATGGGCAAGCTCGACTCCCGCGAGGCCGAGCTCCACCGCGAGATGGCGGCGGTGTCCGAGGGCGCCATGGGCACCGAGAAGCTGGCGGCCCTCGATCGCGATCTCAAGGACGTCTCTGCCGAGAAGGACGCGCTCGAGGAGCGGTGGATGGAACTGGGCGAGCAGCTGGAGGGCTGAAGCGCGGCGGTCCAGCTCGATCCCGTCCCTGCCTCCCGCTTCGGGCCGCGATCTCTGGCTCCGCCCTCCGTCCCGGCCGGCGGTTTCCGACACGGCGCCGGCTAGCCCCGTTTTGGCAGTACCCACGCACATTGTGGCCGCACCGAAGTCGGGATTTCCGCCGCGATACCGCCCTCACTGCTGCCAAACTTATAGATCGACGCGCGGAGGGGCGCCGGGTGCCCGGGCTGTCGATACTCCGGCGGGATGTCGGGGTGCCCGGGCTGTGGATACTCGTCCACATCATCCCCAGGCGCCCTCTCTCGCGCTGTTCGCAGCAGATCCGGGACCGAAGATCGTTCTCGTGGACAACAGATTCTCAGGCGCGCCGTTCCTGGGTAGCGAGGCTCTGGCCGCGGGCCGGGTGTCGCGCCACGAACTGCGGGCCTTCCACCGACGCGTCTTCCCCGGCGTCTACGTCAGCGCGGCAGCGGCTCCCGACCCGGACACTCTCCTCGCTGCGGCGGCATTGTGGGCGCCCGCGGGAGCGGTGGCGTGCGGTATGGCCGCGGCGCGTCTTCATGGCGAGCGGTGGTTCTCGCCCCGGTCGCTGTCGCGCGAGGTGGAGCTGTACACGCGCTCGCCCACGCACGACCCGCCGGGCATTCGTAGCCGGAGACTGCGCGAGCCCCTACCGCCTGAGCAGGTGGTCGTTCGCTCGGGAATTACTGCGACCAGCGTCTTGCGTACGGCGGTCGATCTGGCGAGGTGGGAGGACGACGACGACACAGCGATCGCAAAGATCGATGCTGTCTGCAATCGATCGCGAACCGAGGTGGACGAGGTCCGTGCATTCGCGGCGGCATTGAGCGGTCTTCACGGGCTGCGGCGGGTACGTGGTCTCCTCCGCTCGTGCGACCACCTGGCCGATTCTCCGCAGGAAACCCGGCTCCGGCTGATCATCGAGAGATCGCATCTGCCCGCAGCCGTGCCGCAACTGAGAATTTATAACGAGTACGGGGCCCACGTGACGATCGCGGACTTCGCCTACCCGGAGGAGCGGGTGGCCATCTTCTATGACGGAACGCTGCACCGGCGCGGGTCTACCTGGGAGCACGACGCCCGGGTGAACGCCGAGTTGGCGGAGCTCGGATGGCAGGTCATCCGCGTGACGGCGCAGATGCTCAGGGATCCCACTACGGTGCTCCGTCAGATCGAGAGCGCTCTTGCACGGGGCCGATCAGTGCGCTGAGGTCGATGTGGTCTGCATATCCTGCCAGCCCGGAAATTGGCAGCAGTCAGGGCGGGGAACTGGCCGATTCGCCTGCGTGACTGCTGCCAGAAGTGACGTCAGTGCTGCCAGATCAGCGTCAGCGAGTGGGTGGCGCGCGGCGCGGCTGGCGCCGGGCCCGCGGCGGGTCGGTGAGCGACAGCGGGCTCGAACAGTGGTCAACCGGCGGCGGAGAGGATCGCCTCCCGGAGGTCGTCGGTGTCGGTGAGATCCGACAGGACGGTGTGGGCTCCGGCGGCGGCGAGGTCGTCAGCGGTCACCCGACCGGTCGCGACCGCCACGCAGCCGGCTCCCGCGTCTAGTGCGCCCCGGACGTCGTGGACGTGATCGCCCACGACCACCGCGCGTGCCGGCGACACGTCGAGCCCGCGATCCCCGGCCGCGGCGACCGCCTCCCTCACGAGGTGCGCGCGGTCGGCGTGGTGATCACCGAAGGCGCCCAGGTCGGGGTCGGGCAGCCCGTCGAACCCGCAGAGCCGCAGTTTGAGCAGCGCGGTCCGGCGCATGTTGCCCGTGACGATCCCCTGGTGCAGCCGCGGGTCCGCGGCCAACGCGGCGACCGCCTCGTGGGCTCCGGGCAGGGGACCGCCCCCACCGGCCAGGAGATCGCCGGAGAAGGTCTCGCACCGCCGGGCCACGGCGTCCATCAGGGAGGTGACCACCTCGTCGTCGTGCCCGCTCATCCCGTTCAACTCGAGCAGGTCGGTGAGGATCGCGCGGTCGGTCCGCCCGGCGAACGACGCGCCGAGTACGGGCTCGCGACCCAGGAAGTCGGCGAGGGTCGGTGTGATCATGCGGGTGCCGAAGCCGGCCGGGTCGAGCAGGGTGAGGTCGAGGTCCCACAGGACCAGCACGGCGGTCACGCCTCGCCCGACCCCGCTCCGCCCGACCCCGCTCCGCCCGACCCGGCGCCCCACGCCGCACCATCCCGGCCGACGCTGTCCGACCCCGCCTTCGTGAACGTCTGCATCAGCGGCGCGAGCCAGGTGTTGAGGAAGGCGCGCAGGTCGTCGTCGGAACGGGCGGCGGGCGAGTCGAGACACAGGACCGACCATCCGACGTGGATGCCGACATCGGTGACGAAACCCAGCCTCCCGGCCAGCTCCGGGAAGCGCTCGGCGGCGGGGGCGAGGAGCGCGATGCAGTACTCATGCGTGCGGGCGGCCGCGCCCGGGTCCGACACGGGGTCGGTGCCCCCGCCCACCGCGAGCACGCGCAGGAGCGGGTCACCGAGAATTCGGTTGCGGACCTCCACCGCGATCCCCACGATCAGCTCGAGCGGCGAGTCCGAGTTGTTCAACAGGTCCGCGAAGGCGCCGGTCATCATGGTGAGCCGCTCGGCGACGGCCTCGGAGACGAGTTCCTCGCGGGAGCCGAAGATGGAGTAGATGGTCTGGCGGCTGACATTCGCCTGCTTGGCGACCGCCGCGATCGTGACGCCGCCGAAGCCGGCCCGCCCGATCACTTCTCGGGCGGCCTCGAGGATCGAATCACGGGACCGCATCTTCTTACCTTAGAAGACAAAGCCGACGTCGCGTCGCACGATTCGGTCGAGGGACCTCTCGGCGTCGATCGGCTCGGTGAATCGGGTGGCCCGGTGGCCGCGGGCCCGTAGGATCGTGCCCATGAGCGACAAGAAGTCGTCGGGCAAGGGCGGCGCCAAGAAGAAGGACCGGCTGCCGAGCGGGCTGGAGAAGCTACCGAAGAAGGCCTACGAGTCCGAGCTGAAGCGGCTGCAGGCCGAGCTGGTGGAGATGCAGGCGTGGCTGCGCGAGACCGGCAACCGGCTGGTGGTCGTGTTCGAGGGTCGCGACGCCGCGGGCAAGGGCTCGGCGATCAAGCGCATCACCCAGTACCTCAACCCCCGGCACGCCCGGGTGGTGGCGCTGCCCGCACCGACGGAGGTGCAGCGGACCCAGTGGTACTTCCAGCGCTACATCGAGCACATGCCGGCGGCCGGGGAGATCGTGATCTTCGACCGGTCCTGGTACAACCGGGCCGGGGTCGAGCGGGTGATGGGCTTCTGCACGACCGACGAGTACCGCCGGTTCCTCCACCAGGCCCCGATCTTCGAGCGGCTGCTGGTCGAGGACGGGATCATGCTCCGCAAATACTGGTTCTCGGTGTCCGACGAGGAGCAGGAGCGCCGTTTACGCTCGCGGCACTCCGACCCGCTGCGCCGCTGGAAGCTCTCGCCGATGGACCTCGAGTCCATCACGCGGTGGGAGGAGTACAGCCGGGCGAAGGACGAGATGTTCATCCACACCGACATCCCCGAAGCCCCGTGGTTCACCGTCGAGTCGGAGGACAAGAAGCGGTCGCGGATCAACGTCATCTCGCACCTGCTGTCCACGGTGCCGTGGGAGCAGCTCGAGCCGCCGGAGCTGGAGATCCCCGAGAGGCCGGAGCGCAAATGTTACGAGCGCCCGCCGCGCGAGGAGTTCAAGTACGTCCCCGACGTGGCCGCGCGTCTGCTGAAGGGGTGAGGTCGCCGGGGCGTGGGGGGCATTGAGGTAGGAGTTCCTAGTATCTGCGGGTCGATCGGCGCGCGGCCTGACACACTGGGGCCATGAGTGAATACGTCATCTCCCGGCGCGAAGGCCGGATGCAGCACATCGTCCTGGACCGCCCCAAGGCCCTGAACTCGCTGGATCTGCCCATGTGTAGGGCGCTGCACACGGCACTCGACGAGGCCGCGCAGGATCCGGGTGTGGAGGCCGTGGTCACCACCAGCACGTCCGAGAAGGCGTTCTGCGCGGGCGGTGACATCCGAGCGCTGCGGGACGCGGCGGCGTCGGGGGATCACGCGGCCAACCGGGAGTTCTTCTCGGAGGAGTACGAGATGGATCTGGCGTACCACACGCACCGCGTGCCGACGGTGGCCGTCATCCACGGCGTGGCGATGGGCGGCGGCCTGGGCATCTCGATCAACGGCTCGCACCGCGTGGTCACCAAGAAGGTCATGATGGCGATGCCGGAGACCGCGATCGGCTTCATCCCCGACGTCGGCGCGAGCCACTTCCTGCCGCGCCTGTGCGGCGGCGGCGCGCGCGGCCTGGCGGTGGCGATCTACCTGGGCACGACGGGCGTGCGGATGAACTCCGCCGACGCCCTCTACACCGGTCTGGCGACGGACCTGATCGACGACGACGAGCGCAACGCCTTCGTCGACGCCATCGGTGCGCATGGTCTGCCGGAGGCGCTCCGGAGGTTCGGTCTCGAGCGCTCCGCAGCGGGGGAGTCGGCTGTCGAGGCGCGGATCGAGCGGATCGAGGACGTCTTCTCCCGCGGGACCGCGCAGGAGATGATCGCGGCCCTGGAGTCCGGCGAGCAGGACGAGTGGGCCACGGAGACGCTCGGCATGCTGCGCTCGCACTGCCCCACGTCGATCGTGGCGACCATCGAGCTGCTGCGTGCCGGCGCCGAGGCCGCGGATCTGCGGGAGTGCCTGGACAACGAGCTGGCGCTGGGCGCGTGGATCACCGCCCGCCCGGATTTCGTCGAGGGTGTACGCGCCGTGGTGATCGACAAGGACCGCAACCCCACCTGGGATCCCGCGGATCTCGACGCGGTGGACGTCGACGGGATCCGGGTGGCGCTGGCCGGGAACTGACCCGGCTACTCTGGGCGGCGTCCGGCGCGCAGGACGCCGCCCACGAGGAGGACCATGACCACGACCGGTGACGGCCCCGCGACATCAGCACCTCACGAGGAGCCCAGGGGCTGGGGCATCGCGGGCGTGACCGTCGTGTCGCTCGCCGCCGCGGTCGTGGTCATCTGGGGGATCTCGGAGCACTCGAGCATCCTCATGCCCGCGTTCCTCGCCCTGAACCTGGTGATCGCGGCGCAGCCACTGCAGCGGCTCCTCGAACGGTCCGGAGTGCCGCGCTGGGGCGGGACGATCATCGTCCTGCTCGTCCTGTACGTCGTGCTCCTCGCCCTGATCGGCTCGCTCGTGTGGGCGTTGTGGGTCGCTGCGGAGGAGATCCCGCAGTACCAGGACAAGTTCGTCGCCCTCTACGAGCAGAGCCTTGAGCTGCTCGGCGGGTTCGGCGTGAGCCAGGACCAGGTCGCGTCGAGCCTGCAGGGCGTCCTGGACCCGGGGACCATTATCGGCACGGTCCAGAACGTCGCAGGCCAACTGTCCGCAGCCGGCGGTCAGCTCACCGTCCTGATCATCGCGCTGACCTTCCTCGTGTTCGACATCCCCGGCATCTTCCGCCGCCGGGCGGCGATCGCCCGCCAGCGGCCCCGGTTGGCCGACGCCCTGGGCTCGTTCACCGACGGGGTGAAGTCGTACTGGATCGTCTCCACGGTGTTCGGGCTCATCGTCGCGGTGATGGACGCGGTCGCCCTGTGGATTCTCGGAGTGCCGCTCGCCCTGGTGTGGGGCGTGCTCGCCTTCGTCACCAACTACATCCCGAACATCGGCTTCGTGTTGGGCCTGGTGCCGCCGGCGCTGTTCGCGCTGCTCACCGGCGGGCCGGGCGATGCCATCTGGGTGGTGGTGATCTACAGCGCCATCAACCTCGTGATGCAGAGCTTCATCCAGCCCAAATTCACCGGTGACGCCGTCGGGCTCACGCCCACCGTGACGTTCCTGTCGTTGGTGTTCTGGTCGGCGGTCGCCGGCCCGCTCGGTGCGATCCTCGCGGTCCCGCTCACGCTGATGGTCAAGGCGTTCCTCGTGGACGCCGACCCGCGGACGGCGTGGTTCTCGACGTTCCTCACGGCACCGGAAGCGGACGGCCGGCGGGGAAGGCGCCGCGGGGAGAAACGGGGCGCCGCGACCCGCTGACCGGGCCTCGTCTAGCGCTGCCGGCGATCTGTCGCCCGCCTGTTTCGGCGAGTGGTCGCAAATGCTGGCCCGAGCGGCTCGCTCCCTGGGAAAACGTGGACGGGTGTGACCGCTCACCGTGGGGCTGTGCGCAGGGCGCGGGTGAGCGCTCGGGTCCCGGCCCTGGTGCGCGCGTGGGGGCAGATCAACGCGGCACGCGGGCCGGGGTCCGCGGCGGGAAGCACGCGGGCGCGGCGGAAGCCCGTGGTGCGCGTCGAGCTCGGCGGGCGTCGGCTCGCTAGTCGGCGGGTTCGTCGGCGTCGACGCGCGTGAAGGTGCCCCACCCGTTGGCGTCGAGCAGCTCCACTGTGACGGTGTCGCCCTCGAAAGTCACGCTGCCCCGGGACCCGCGCGGCCAGTTCTCGCCCACCGGGCTCACGGCGAACGTGTCCCCGTCCCAGTGCTCGAGCGGCCAGACCAGCGGCCCCGGACCCACCGCCAACGCGAGCTCGGGGCCTGAGGAGCCGGCGCCTGGAGAGCCGGCGCCTGGAGAGCCGGCGTCCGAGGACCCGGTGTCCGAGGACTCGGTGTCCGAGGACTCGTCGGCCACCGTGGGCCGGACCTCGATCTCCCCGAAGTAGTCATTGCGGTAGAAGCCGAGCAGCTCCTCGGCGGGCCGGGGCGGTGCCGGCGCGGACGGCTGGCGCGTGGAGACCAGATCTCCCACCGGGTCCAGCAGCGGGCCGAACTGCTCGGTGTACAACTCCCGCCACTCCAGTGAGGGGTCGCCGTACTGTGCGTAGTCGGAGAACCGGGCGTTGATCGTCTCCGCGATCCCCGTCGGCGCGGCGTTGGTCAGGGTGATGATGCCCAGATCGAGGGACGGCATCATGAGCATCGCCGTCCCCGCGCCGAGCGCGAACGCACCCGAATGGCTCCACTGGACGCGGCCCGAGGAACTCGTGCCGATGTTGAAGCCATAGCCATAGCTCCCGGTGCGGTCCGCCGCGTCCCGCGGGGGCGCCGACACGGACTGCGGGGTCAGGGCCTGCCGGAGTGCCTCGGAGGGGACCACCTGGGCACCACCGGGCCCCTTGCCGTCGTCAAGGACCATGGACATCCACCGCGCCATGTCGGCCACCGACGAACTCAGGCCCCCCGCCGGGGCCTGGGCGTCCGGGTCGCGCGCGGGGTCCGCGGGGATCCACTCGCCGGACGACTCACCGGACTCGGCGGCCGGTGCGCGTACATGGCCGACCGCGCGGTTGTCGCGATCGAGCAGCTCGTCGTACGAGAACGAGGAGTCCGACATGCCGAGGGGATCGAAGAGGCGCTCGCGGCCCAGCTCGGCCCACGGGGTGCGGGCCGAGGCGGCCACGGCCTCAGCCCCGGCGGTGAGCCCGAAGTTGGTGTACGCGTACGAGGTGCGGAACGGCTCGAGCGGCAGGTGGCGCAGGCCGTGCAGGATCGCGGGGCGCTCGTAGCCGAGGTCCTCGAGGTCGTCGCCGGCGTGCTCGGGCAGCCCCGAGCGGTGGGCGAACATGTCGCCCACCGTCACGACGTCCGAGATGCGGGGGTCGGAGAGTGCGAACCACGGCAGGAACTCGCGGACCGGGGTGTCCCAGCCGACCCGGCCGCCGGCGCTCTCGGCGGCCACGACAGTCGCGCTGACCGGCTTGGAGATCGAGGCCAGGGGGAAGACCGTCCGTGCGTCGACCGATTCGCCGGTCTCGGTGCTGCGGACCCCGAAGCCCTCGGCCAGCGCGACCTCGCCGCTGTGCACCACGGCCACCGCGGCGCCCGGCACGCCGGAGGCCTCGAGCTCCTCCTCGACGATGTCGGTGACCTTCCCGATCGCGTACTCGATGCGGTCCTCCGAGACCTCGAGCCCGGAGTACGCGGCGGGGCTCTGCCCGGGCACCGGATCCGGCAGCGGGAGGCCGCACGCGGCGAGGACCACGGCCACCGCCGCTCCGATCGCCGCTGCGGCAGCGAGGCGCGGTCGGGTCTGGCGTCGCGGGGCCGGGTTCGGGGTCATTGCCCCAGGTTAGTCGTCCGGAGGGCGGGACCGCGGGAGCAACGCAGCGGGGGTCGCCTGCCCGGTCTCAGGCGCCGCCGCGAGCCCGTTCCCAGTTGGCCGTCCACGCCTCTGCGCCGCCCATGAGCTGGCGCTCCAGCTCGGCGCGGTCGGGCCCGGCGCGGTGGAGCACGTCGGCGGCCCAGTCGGCGTACAGGCCGTACTGGGCCACGCCGTCGAGGTTGAGGTCGTAGACGCGGTCGCCGAACCGCCAGCGGTCCATCACCTCGCCGCTGGGCGCGGTGAACGGGTAGACGAGCGGGTCGGACGCGGCGCTCGGGCGGGGTTCGGCCAGCGGTGCGAGGCCGTTGACGTCCGAGCCCCAGCCGTACCCGTCGACGGGCCGGATCGTGCCGGCCGTGTTGGTGCGCCACTGCTCGAGGAAGCCCACCTCGAAGTTGTCGGTTTCGTCGGCGGGCCAGGCGAACGCGGCGACGAATCCGCCCTGCTCGTGCACGCGCCGAGTGTTGCCCTGCGTCGCCCAGGCGTGGTCCACGACGAGGCCGGTGTATCCCGCCTCGGCGGCCATGTCGAGCGCGCGGTGGGCGGTCTTGACGCCCATGTGGTCGATGTTGATGACCATGCCGCGCGCCATCATCCCACGGATCGCGTGCCCGCCCAGCGCCGTCAACCCGCGCACGTTGCACAGCGGCTGTTCGGGGTAGACGGGCAGGGCCGCGCCGGCGGGGGCGCCGGAGGACGCGGCGGCGAGCCCGTCGGCGACCGGCGTGCTGGCGAGCGGCTGGGCGTGGTCGGCGTCGGGGCCGGCGCACGGCTCGGTTTCCCAGAACCGTTGGGTGCCGAGCTTGTTGCCGATGTTCACCGCGAGCCCGGCGAGCTCTTCGTCCATGCGGGCCCCGCCGAGGGCGTTGTCGAACTTGTGCACGGGGAAGACCGTGGACACGCCCCAGGAGGCGAACTCGTCGAGGCCGCGGTCGATGTCCTCGGGAGTGCACCTCGGCGCGTCGTCCACGACCCGGCACCCGAACGGTTCGGAGGCCTCCACGCCGAGCGTCACGGCGAGCTTGCCCTCGGCGGCGATCGCGCGGACGTCCTCGGGCGACCGCGCGATCCGGAACCAGCCCCGTCCTGGTCCGCCGTGCTCGGCGTCGATGTGCGCCTCCATGCGGTCGAGGTAGTCGACCTGGTGGCGCAGTTGTGCCATCTCGTCGCACGAGGTGCGGGCGGGGACGCCGAGCGCGACGAGCGCCTCGCACAGCACCCGGTTGGCGACGAGGTGGTTGTTGAGCACACGGAGACCGCCGCGCCACGCACGTTCTATACCGCTGTAGTGGGCCTGTTCGTGGAGTTGGGAGTCGTGGGACGGCCACTGCGCGAACGTCGGGGGCCCTTGGTTGCCGCCGGGCAGGTCGGTTCCGCCGAGCACGGATTCGAGCAGGGCGAAGTGACCGGTGCCGGAGTGCGTCGGGCAGTCGGCCAGGGCCTCGGCGATGCCGCCGGGCGCGAACGGCTCGCCGCATCGCAGGCCGCCGCCGAAGGCCTGGGAGGCGGCGATGTGCGCGTGGGCGTCGACCATGCCGCGGATGGGCGGTGCGCCGTCCGGCGTGGCGGCGTGGGCGCTCGGCTCAGCGGCGTGGGCCTGTCCGCCGCCGACGGTCCCCGCGCCGAGGGAGGTGGTGAGGGTGGTGACGAGGGCGACGACGAGGACGACGACGAGGACCGGCGGCGCCCCCGTCGTTCGCCGGCCGGGATGGGCGGGTCGTGCAGAGGGGCCTGGGTGCGCCGTCATGGCCCGACACTAGCCCCGCCGCCCGGCCTGACGAGGGCTTTTCGCCTGCCGGGCGGCTGCCGCCCGATCAGAGCTGGCGGGCGACCTCCGAGGCGACGAGGTCGAGGTGGTCGAGATCGGACATGTCGAGCAGCTGCAGGTAGATGCGGCGGGCGCCGATCTCCGCGTAGCGGCCGATCTTCTCGACGACTTCCGCCGGGGTGCCGGCGGCCCCGTTGGTGCGCAGTTCGTCGGCCTCTCGGCCGATGGCGTCGGCGCGGCGGGCGATCTCGGCCTCGTCGCGTCCGCAGCACAGGACGAGTGCCGCCGAGCGGATGATCTCCTCGGGGGCCCGGCCGCGTTCGGCGCAGGCCTCGTCGACGCGTCGGTACTGGGTGGCGACGGTGTCGACGTCGGCGAACGGGACGTTGAACTCGTCGGCGAACCGGGCGGCCAGCGCGGGGGTGCGCTTCTTGCCGTGGCCGCCGACGATCACGGGCGGCGGCGACTGCACGGGCTTGGGCAGGCCGGGGGAGTCGACGAGATCGATGCGCTTGCCGCGGACCGTCAGCGTCTCACCCGCGGGCGCCGACCACAGCTGCTCGAGCGCACCGAGGGTGTCCTCGAGCAGGTCGAACCGCTCGCCGAGCGGCGGGAACGGGATGCCGTACGCGGTGTGTTCGTCCTCGTACCACCCGGCGCCGAGGCCCACGTCCAGGCGGCCGCCGGACATCTCGTCGACCTGGGCCAGGGAGATCGCCAGGGGGCCGAGGTGCCGGAACGTCACCGAGGTCAGCAGCGTGCCCAGGCGGATGGAGGAGGTCTCCCGGGCCAGGCCGGCGAGCGTGAGCCAGGCGTCGGTGGGGCCGGGCAGGCCGCTGACGTCGCCCATCTTGAGGTAGTGGTCGGAGCGGAAGAACGCCTCGTAGCCGAGGTCCTCGGCGGCGCGGGCGACGGCGAGCTGGTCGGCGTACGTCGCGCCCTGCTGCGGTTCGACGAAGACGCGGAGGGACACGCGGGAATCACTGGGCATGGGTCCAGCTTGCCCGCGGCCCGCGGCTGCGCGCCAGCCCCGGGGCTAGTTGGTGTCCGCGACGAGCGGCTCGATGGTGAGGTGGTCCATCTCCTTGGAGATGTACTGCAGGCGCCACTTGTCGCCGAACAGGGCCAGGAGCTCGCCGTCGGTGCGTTGGAACACCTCGACCCCGCGTTGGCGGCCCAGCTCGTCGGCGGACTCGGCGTCGGTCCGCCGGGCGATGGAGTACGGCAGGTTGTCGACGATCACCTCGACGTTGAACTCGGCCTTCATGCGGGCCGTGACGACCTCGAACTGCATGGGGCCGACCGCGGCCATGACCGGGTTCGCGTCGCCACGCGTGTCGTTGCGCAGGATCTGCACCACGCCCTCGGCGGCCAGCTGATCGATCGCCTTGCGGAACTGCTTGTACTTACCCAGCGACTGCGCGCGCACCACGGCGAAGAACTCGGGCGCGAACTGCGGGATCGGCGGGAACTGCACCTTCTTGCCGGTGTAGAGGGTGTCGCCGGGCGCGAGCCCGGTGGCGTTGACCAGGCCCACCACGTCGCCGGGGTAGGCGGTCTCGACGGTGTTGCGGTCGCGGCCGAACACGGTCAGCGCGTACTTGGTGGTGAACGGCTTGCCGGTCTGCGCGTGCTGCGCCACCATGCCGCGTTCGAACTCGCCCGAGACCACGCGCATGAACGCCAGCCGGTCGCGGTGGGCCGCGTCCATGCCTGCCTGCACCTTGAACACCACGGCGGAGAACGGGTCGGTGGTCCGGCGCGGCTCACCGGAGACGGTGGGCCACTCCCGCGGCGGCGGCGCCAGTTCGACGAGCGCGTCGAGGATCTGGTGCACGCCGAAGTTGAGCATCGCGGAGGCGAAGATGACCGGGCTCGTCTCCCCGGCGAGGTACAGCTCCTGATCGTGGTCCTGGCCCATCGCGGACAGCAACTCGGACTCCTCGACCGCGGTCTCCCACACGTCGCCCTCTCTCGCGGCGGCGGCGTCCGGGTCGTAGTGCTCCTCGGGCGCGATGGTCGAACCGCCGGCGGTGCGGGTGAAGTGGACGTACTCCTCGGGTGTGCCGTCCTCACCGCGCCGCAGGAGACCGCGGTAGTCGCCCGCGATGCCGACCGGCATGTACAGGGGAGTGGGCACGAGGCCGATCTGCTCGGTGATCTCGTCGAGCAGCTCGAGCGGCGCGCGGCCGGGGCGGTCCCACTTGTTGATCACGGTGATGATCGGCAGGCCGTGGTGCTTACACACCTGGAACAGCTTGAGCGTCTGCGGTTCGAGGCCCTTGGCCGCGTCGATGAGCATGACCGCCGCGTCGACGGCCGTGAGGACGCGGTAGGTGTCCTCGGAGAAGTCGGCGTGGCCGGGGGTGTCGACGAGGTTGATGACGTACGGCTCGTCCGCGGGGTCGGCGCCCTCGGGGGCGTACGTGAACTGCAGTGCGGTGGAGCTGACGGAGATGCCGCGGGCCTTCTCCATCTCCATCCAGTCCGACACGGTCGAGCGGCGGCCCGATTTGCCGTGGACGGCCCCGGCCTCGGTGATCACGCGGGCGTGCAGCGCGAGCGCCTCGGTCAGCGTCGACTTACCGGCGTCCGGGTGTGCGATGACGGCGAACGTCCTGCGGCGAGCGACCTCGGACGCGACGTCCTCGGCGGTGTCCGTACCCGAGGCGTGTCCGCCCGTTCCGGTGTCCTCGGCGGTCTCGGTCACGCGCACTCCTCACAGCAGTCGACGGCCCTCGTCGTCGTCACCCAGGGTACGTCCGCCCTCGTCCGCGCACCGAATCCGCCCACGTCACCCCCCGAGCCCGGCCGGGCTCGCGAAAAGCGAGGTCAGACGTGGCGCGCGGCGCGCCGGCGGCGCGGCTCGTCCGACACGGGCGGCCGACCCGGTCGCGCCCTCGGGGACGCGGGTCGAATGAGTACTGTTGTCGCCGTTCACATCTCGGGGTGCGGCGGTGGATCGGTAACGGCGAGCGGCTAAAAGTCCGATTATTTAGGCAGGTGTCGTAGTTCGCGGGTGTCGGACCCGGCCGCTACGGTGCGCGGGACAGGGATCAGGGACGAACCGAAGGGGGAGGGCGAAATGGGGGAGGGCGAGATGGGGGAGGGCGACAGTCGCTATCCGGTGGGCGAGGAGGGCCGGGGGCAGCGGGAGGAGCGAAGGGAGGCGCTCCGCCGGCTGCGTCCGGCGGTCGAGCGACTGCGCGGGCTTTCCGAGGCCGGGCGGCCCGGTGGCGCGTGGGCGGCGCACCGGTCACTTCTGCGCTATCCGGGTGTCGAGGACGACGCCCGGGCGGTGATGGCGGCGTTCGACGGAGGCGTTCTCACCCGGCACGGGCACCTCGAGCAGCTCGCGCGGCGGGGCCTGTCTCACGGCGGGTTGACCGACCTCGCCGGGCTGGCGGAGGCGGCGGACGAGGAGCTGACACGGGCGCTCATCACGTGGGTGGCCCGTTCCGAGCGCTTTGAGGGTGGTGGGATGGCCGAAGCGCTGAGGGAGGGCACGCTCGTGGTGCTGCTCGACCGGCTGTTCGAGCTCTACGATCTGTGACCGTCGGGCCGCAGCGCCGCCAGGTAGCGGCGCGTGAGCCGGTTCTGCTCTGCGCGTGCCACGGGTGCGCCGAGCCTGGCGAACAGGGTGGCGTGGGCGGACTCGGCGGTGATGGTCAGGGACACGGCGTCCGTGGCGGGGTCGCGCCGCACGAGGAAGCGCTCCCATCCGCGTTCAGGGTGGCCGGGCAGGGCGCGGTAGGTGAAGCCGTGCGCGTCGGGCCGGTCGGTGACTTCGGTGACCTCGCACGGTGCGGCGAGTCGGAGCCACGCCGCGGGTCCGGTGCGGGGCCGGAGTGTCACCGTCCGGCCGGGGGTGGCGGGTCCGTCGGCGACGACGACGAGGCCGGCGCGGCGATGCATCTGCCAGTTGATGAGTTGGTCGCCGGCGCGATCGAAGAGAGCGGCCCCGGAGCCCAGGTGGGCGTCGCGCTCGAACCGCCGGACCCGGCTCACGCCGAGTGGACCTGGTTCTGGGCGGTGTCGAGCCCGTGCTTGAGGAGCAGTTCGACGGCGTCGGCGGCGTCCTGGATGAGGAACGGCACGTCGGGCTCCTCGAGCTTGGAGAAGCGCTTGAGGACGAAGTCGGCCACCGCCATCCGGCCCGGTGGGCGGCCCACCCCGGCGCGGACCCGGATGTAGTCGCGGGTGCCGAGCGAGCTGGACACCGAGCGCAGACCGTTGTGGCCGCCCTCGCCGCCGCCCCGCTTGAGCCGGACCTGGCCGAAGTCGATGTCGATCTCGTCGTGGATGACGATCACGTCGGTGGGCGCCACGGAGAAGTACTTGGCCACCGCCGCGACCGGGCCGCCGGAGAGGTTCATGTAGCTGCGGGGACGCGCCAGCACGACGGGGGTGTCGGCGAGTCGCGTCTGGGCGATCTCGCAGTTGGTCTTCTTGTGGGTGGAGAAGCTCGCCGGCATGGGCAGCGCCCGCGAGGCGAGCTCCTGCAGGACGTCCCAGCCGATGTTGTGGCGGGTGCCCTCGTAGTCGGGTCCGGGGTTGGCCAGGCCCACCACGAGAGTGGGGCCGGACGGCTGGTCGGCGGTAGTCACGCGCCCATGATCCCAGACGCCGGGCGAGGGCTCATATCCGCAGCTCGGTGCGCGCGGTGTCGAGCACGGCGGCGGTGAGGGCGTCCAGATCGGGGGACTGGAGTTTCCAGTGCTGCCAGAACAGGGGCACGTCGAGTGGGCGATCCGGGGAGACCTCGACGATCTCCCCGGAGACCAGCCACGGCGTGGCCAGTTGCTCGGGGATGAGGCCCCAGCCCAGCCCGGCGACGATCGCGCGGACGTGGTCGTGCGAGCTGGGGATGAAGTGCCGGGGCCCGGTCGGCTCGCGTCTGGCCAGCCGGCGGTAGTGGTGGTTCTGGTGGCCGTCGCTGCGGTCGAAGTCCACTATGGGGGCCCGCCCGAGCGCGGCGGTCGTCGTACCCTTCCGCAGGTGCCGGGCAACGAACCCCGGGCTGGCGCAGGCGAGGTACCGCATCGACCCCAGTGGGAGTGCGCGGCAGCCCTGGACCGGGCGCGACTGGCTGGTCACCGCGGCCATCACCTCGCCGCGGCGCAGGAGCTCACTGGACAGGGACTCGTCCTCGCGGCGGATGTCAAAGACGACCCGGCCGCCGTCGTGGACCCCGGTCATGGCGTCGAGGAACCAGGTGGACAAGGAGTCGGAGTTGCACGCCACGGCCAGGACGACCGGGCCCTGCCCGGAGCCGAGATCGTCGAGTTCACCGGCCAGCGACTCCTCGAGGTGCAGCATCTGCCGGGCCGTGCGCAGGACGGTCTCGCCGGATTCGGTGGCGGTGACGGGTCGGTCGCGGCGCACGAGGATGCGGCCGGCGGACTCCTCGAGAGCGCGGATCCGCTGGGACACCGCGGACTGGGTGATGTGCAGGTGCGCGGCGGCGGCCTCGAAGGAGCCGAGGTCGACGACGGCGACGAGCGTACGGAGCTGGTCGAGCTGGAGGGCGTTCATAAGTACGTCTAATGCTAGAGCAGAAAGCGCAGTCGCACTACTGATGGACGGTTGCCTAGATTGAAGGCGTGACCACCACTTCCACTCTCTTCGTGGGCGCGGGCATCGGCCTCGGACTCATCGCCGCCGTCGGCGCGCAGAACGCGTACGTACTGCAGCGCTCGATCCGCGGCGACGTGTCGATGGTGCCGATCGTCGTGTTCTGTGTGCTCTCCGAGGCGGCGCTCATCCTGCTCGGGGTGGCCGGGGTGGGTGCGCTCGTCGAGACCGCGCCGGGTGCGCTGACCGTGATGACGTGGATCGGGGTGGCGTTCCTCGTGGCCTACGGATCGTTCGCGGCGTTCCGCGCGATCCGCCCGGGCGAGGGGCTGCAGGCTGACGGTGCCGGCCGGGTCCCGTCGACGATGGGGGCGGTGGCGGCCTGTGCGGCGTTCACGTGGCTCAACCCGCACGCCTATCTGGATTGCGTGGTCTTCCTCGGCACGCTCGCCAATCAGCAGGGCGGGGACCTGCGGTGGGTCTTCGCCGCCGGGGCGTTCCTCGCCGGCACCGTGTGGTTCTCGCTCATCGGCTTCGGTGGGAAGGCGCTGCGCGGGCTGTTTGCCAAGCCGGGTGCGTGGCGTGTGCTCGACGGGGCGATCGCCGTGATGATGTTCGTGCTCGCGGTGGGCCTCATCCGCGGCTGACCCGCCGCCCGACCCGCCGGCCCTGCGTTAATCCGCAGGGCCCGCTCACAGCCGCGCGAATCCACCGGGCCCGCCA
>NZ_KV823854.1:0-4289 GCF_001815995.1 Dietzia sp. HMSC21D01
CGGGCGCGGCGGACACGGCGGACGTCGGCGGCTCGCTGCTGGGGCGCTACGGGCCGTGGCTGGGGCTCGGTGCAGCCGGACTCGTGGTACTGGCAGGCGCGGTGCTGGCGCTCCGCTCGCGACGTTGAGCGGGTGGCGCGGCCGGGGACGCGGGCCGGATGGCGTAGGGGACACCGGCCGCGATCAGGAGACGGCGGCGCCGGTGAGAATGACCCGCAACCGCGCCGCGCACTCGTCGCGCGCCGTCCGCGCCGCGTAGCCGACGGAGACCTCCACGAGGAGACGGAGTAGGACGACGACGACGAGGTCGGCCGCGATGTCCACGGCGGTGCCGTCCGCTCCGGAGAGCGTCTCGAGTCGGCCCAGGGTTATCCCCAGCCGACGACGCGCGGAATCGACGGCCGTCGTGAGGACGCGATGATCGGGGTGAGCGGTGTCTGCCAGCCCGCGGGCGAACATCCCCCAGGTCTGCGGATCCCGGGTCGCGGCGTCGGCGGCGCGGCCCGGCCAGTCGGTCGCCGGGTCCTCGGTCGGGGTGGAGACCAGCTCGTCGACGAACGCGCCGAGCACGTCCGCCGCGCCGGCCGCGAGCTCGGAAGCCAGGTCGTCGACCGATTCGAAGTGCCGGTAGAACGCGGTGGGCACGATGCCCACCTCGCGGGCGAGCTCGCGGACGACGAGCCCGGTGAATCCGCGGGACGCCACCGCGTTCCGGCCCGCCTCCACGATGAGTGCACGCGTGTGCCGCTTCTGCTCCGCTCGCGTCCTGGGGGTCGTCACGGGTCCGATCCTATCGACTATCTGCTGGGACCGCTCAGACCGGCCACGTCGCCAGATCGTCGCACAGGCCACCGCCGCGGGGGTCTTTTCATTTCAGAGAACACCTGTACACTCACACTCGTCCGGTGGTCGAACCGGGCGGACGCGCCCCCCGGGACGCGACCACGCCCCCGGGGGTGTGAGGCGCGAGGACCACACAGGGGCGAGCGCGGCCGACGGTGCACGACCACACCGACCCACACTTTCCACGGAGGTCCCCATGACCGCCCCGCCCCTTCGCCGACTCTTCTCCCGACGCCTCACCCGCACCCTGCTGACGCCGCATCCGGTCGAGCACTACGTCCGCTCGCTGGGCGTGGCCTGGTCGGACGACCCCACCGGCGCGACGGTCGTGGCCGTCGACCGGCCCGTCCCCGACGTCACCGTGCTCACCCTGCGACTGCCCACCGGCGTCCCGAGGCCCGCCCCCGGCGGCGCGCTCGAGATCGGCGTGGTGATCGACGGCGTCGTCCACCGCCGCCACTACTCCCCCGTCGACCCGGCGTCCCGCGCCGACGGGCTCGCGACCATCGCCGTCCGTCGCCATCCCGGCGGCACGGTCTCCGAGTACCTGTGGGCCGACGCGGCGGCCGGGACGCGACTGCTGCTCGGCAACCCGGCCGGGGAGATGGCGTTGCCCGAGGTCCGCCCGGCCGACGTGCTCCTGGTCAGCGGCGGTAGCGGCATCACGCCGATGCTGGCGATCGCCTCGACCCTGGCCGCAGAGCAGCACTGCTCCGGCGCCGGCCGCGTGGCCTGGCTGCACTATGCCCGGCGTGTGCAGGACGTGCCCTTCCGCGACCGGCTCCGCCAGCTGTCGCGCGCGGGCATCGACGTCCGCGTGGTGCCCACCGCCGGAGGGTCCACGCCCGACGGCCTGGCCGGCCACCTCAGCGCCGGGCACCTCGAGGCGATCGCCCCGTGGCACCGCGACGCGACGGTGTTCCTCTGCGGCCCCGATCCCCTGGCCGGCGGGCTCGCGGAGACGCTCGGCGCGGAGCGCTTCTCCGGCGTTCTCCGCGAGCGCTTCACCGCTTCGAACGGGCCGGTCCCGGACGGCGACGGCGGCACGGTGACCCACCTGCGCAGCGGAATCACCGCCCGCAACGAGGGCACCACGCTGCTCGAGGGCGCGGAGGCCGCGGGGTTGAGACCGCAGCACGGGTGCCGCATGGGCATCTGTCACACCTGCACGGCCGTGCGTCGCTCCGGCGCCACGCGCGACCTGCGGACCGGCGAGGTCGACGCCACGCCCGGCTGCCACGTCCAGATCTGCGTCAACGCGCCCGTCGGCGACGTCGAGATCGAACTGTAGACACCACCAACCGGATCCCGACCCGGAAAGGAACCGCATCATGGCTCTCCTGCAACTCCCCACCCTGCGTCCCAGAAAGCCCGCGGCGCCGAAGAAGGCCGCGAAGATGTCCGCGAAGAAGTCCGCTCTCGCGCCCGAACCGATCGTCCTGTCCGCCGAGTCGGTGGAGATCATCGGCCGCGAGCTCGACGCGATCCGCGACCGGGTCGTCGCCGACCTCGGCACCGCCGACCGTGACTACATCCTGCGCGTCGTCCGCACCCAACGTCGTCTCGAACTGACAGGCCGCGGCCTGATGTTCCTCGGCTTTCTGCCGCCCGCGTGGCTGGCCGGTGTCGCGGCGCTGAGCGCGTCCAAGATCCTCGACAACATGGAGATCGGCCACAACGTCATGCACGGCCAATACGACTGGATGCGCGACGACATGCTCCACTCGTCCAGCTTCGAGTGGGACAACGTGTGCCCCTCCGACCAGTGGCGACACTCGCACAACTACATGCACCACACGTACACCAACATCCTCGACCTGGACCGGGACATCGGCTACGGCCTGCTGCGTATGGAGTACGAGCAGAAGTGGACCCCGCTGCGTCTGGGCAACCCGGTGTACGCGTTCGCGCTGATGATGCTCTTCGAGTGGGGCGTGATGCTCCACGACCTGGAGTACGACAACGTGCTCAAGGGCAAGCGCAAGTGGTCCGACGTCAAGGGCCTCGTCGCCGGCTGGTGGCGCAAGGTGCGCGGCCAGGTAGCGAAGGACTACATCGTCCACCCGGCGCTGACCGGCCCCCTGTTCCCGCTGACGTTCGCCGGCAATCTCACCGCCAACCTCGTGCGAAACGTGTGGGCGTTCTCGGTGATCTTCTGCGGCCACTTCCCGTCCGGCGCGCAGGTCTTCACACAGGAGGAGACGGCCGAGGAGACGCGCGGCGAGTGGTATGTGCGCCAGATGCTGGGCTCGGCCAACATCTCCGGCAGCCCGCTGATGCACCTCGCCACCGGCAACCTCTCCCACCAGATCGAGCACCACCTGTTCCCGGACCTGCCCGCGCACCGGTACCCGGAGATCGCGGTCGAGGTGCGCCGGATCTGTGAGGAGCACGGGCTGCCATACAACACCGGGCCGCTGTGGAAGCAGGTCGGCTCGGTGTGGGTCAAGATGTTCCGCCTCGCCCTGCCGCTGCCGCCGAAGCCGGAGGACGCGCCCGCGGTGATCATCGAGCGCAGGAAGGCTCCCTCCGCCGCCTGAGTCGCGGGTACCGTCAAAGGCCACCATCGACGAGGGGAGCGGTCCGTGAGCGACTTCGAACGCAACAAGGACCAGGTCCAGGCGGGCGTCCAGGCGGGGGCGTCGCTGGTGGGTCGGATCGCGGTCATCGTCACCGACGCGGTCGGGTCGATCGCCAAGGAGATCGGCGACTTCGTCACCGAGGGCATCGAAATGCGTGAGGCCGCCCGAATCTCCCGCCGCGAGGAGCGGCAGCGCACCGCGGACGAGCCGCTGATCAACCTCGACGGCATCGAGGACGGCGACCTGCAGGGCTGACCGGCGACCGGCCGCTTCCCGGGGAGAGGCGGCCGGTCGGCCCCCGTGGCCCCCCGTGGCCGGTGCGAAGTGGCGCCGGCCACGGTGGCAGGATCCCATGTCGTGACGATCATCGCCGCCGCGGACGGCTCCGCTCTCGGAAACCCCGGTCCTGCCGGATGGGCCTGGTATATCGACGACTCGACCTGGCGCTGCGGTGGCTGGAAGCGCGGCACCAACAACCAGGGCGAGCTCACCGCCGTGCTGGACCTGCTGCGCCAGACCGCGCACACCGATGAGCCGCTGCACATCCTGTGCGACTCGCAGTACGTCATCAACTCGGTCACCAAATGGATGAAGGGCTGGAAGCGCAAGGGCTGGAAGAAGGCCGACGGCAAGCCCGTGCTCAACGTCGAGGTGATGAAGGCCCTCGACGAGGCGATGCAGGGCCGCGAGGTGACGTTCGAGTGGGTCAAGGGGCACGCGGGCCACGAGCTCAACGAGAAGGCCGACGCCCTGGCCAACGGCGCCGCCAAGGCGCACTCGTCGCGCAAGGAGCCTGAGCCCGGGCCGGGCTTCCCGGGTGCGACGGCTGTGGGCGCGGGCGAGGACCCGGCCGTTCCCCCGCCC
>NZ_KV823855.1:0-2455 GCF_001815995.1 Dietzia sp. HMSC21D01
CGTGATGGTACGGAAGATCAGGGCGAAGCTTGTGCTGCAGCTTCGCGCCGAGGGCCTGTCGGGGCGGGCGATCGCCGCCTCGCAGGGCATGTCCCGCAAGAGCATCACCGCGGTGCTGGAGGCTGCCGACGCGACGGAGACGAGCTGGGACGACGTCGCCGAGCTGACCGATGAGCAGGTGTACGCCCGCCTGTTCCCGGGCCGCGGGGAGCACGAGAGCGTGTTCGCCCAGCCGGACTGGGAGCAGGTCCACCGGGAGATGGCGCGGGTCGGGGTCACGCTGAAGCTGCTGCACGGCGAGTACACCGACCAGTGCAGCGCCTCGAAGGCACCGGCGATGGGCTATGACCGGTGGTGCAAGACCTACCAGCGGCACGTGATGGTCACCGGCGCCGCCTCCCGCGTCGGCCACAAGGCCGCCCAAACGGTCGAGGTCGACTGGTCCGGCCCCACGATGGAGCTCACCGACCCGGCAACCGGGGCGACGCGGAAGGTGTACCTGTTCGTTGGGTGCCTGCCGTTTAGCCGGTACGCCTTTGTCTATCCGGCGACCGATATGCAGCAGGACGCGTGGCTGCGGGCGCACGTGGCGATGTTCGAGTTCTTCGGTGGTTCGGTGCCGCGGATCGTGTGTGACAACCTCAAGACCGGGGTGGTCAAGCATCCCCGCGACGGGGAGATCGTGCTCAATGATGCCTACCGGGAGATGGCCGCTCATTACTCGGCAGCCGTTTTACCAGGCCGGATACGGCGTCCTAAGGACAAATCTGGGGCCGAGAACACCGTCTTGCATGTGGCGACGTGGGTGATCGCCGGCCTGCGGGATCGGAAGTTCGCCTCGCTGCCCGAGCTGGCGGAGGCGATCGGTGAGCGGATGGACGCCTACAATCGCGAACCGTTCCAGAAGCGTCCCGGCTCAAGACTCGGCGTGTTCACCGCGGATGAGCAGCCGCTGCTGACGCCGCTGCCGGCGGTGGCGTACGAGATCAGCCGGTGGCTCTACGGCCGCCGCGTGGGCCGCAACGGGCACGTGGTGTTCGAGCGCAACTTCTACTCGGCTCCACTGGCGCATATCGGCACCAAGGTCGACGTGCGGATCACCGCCCGAACGCTGGAGATCTACCGGGGTACCGAGCGGATCTCTAGCCACCTTCTGCTTCCCGAGCAGACATCAGGGCAGTACCGCACCAATGACGCCGACCTCCCAGCTGGCGAGCGATACCAACAGTGGGATGCGCCGCGGGTTCGCCAGTGGGCCGAGCGGGTGGGGCCGGCGGCGGTGATTGTGGTCAACCGGGTCTTCGAATCCGTCCCGGTCGACGAACAGGGCCTGGACGCCGCCCTGGCGGTGCTGCGCCTTTCTCGCCGTTTCTCGGCCGAGCGGGTCGAAGCCGCGTGCGCACTGGCGTTGACCGGTCCGGTGCGCTCGCCCCGGTACGCGCACATCCAACCAATCCTGGTCACCGGCCAGGACAAGGCCGCGGCCCTGCGACCGGCACAAGAAGCACCCGCTGAGGTCGGCGGCTACGTGCGCGGCGCCGACTACTACGCCGGAGGCACACGATGAGCGCCATCGATATCGAGACCAAGCGCAAGCTCCGCGAGATGGGCGCCCAGCCCCTGCTGGAGGCGATCGAGGCGCAACACGAGAACCACGTTCTCGGGATGAGTTTTCATGAGCGGCTGCAGCTGGTCGTCGACCACGCCCACGAGAGCTTCAACCACTCCAAAGTCGACGGGCTGATCCGGCGAGCAGGACTGCGGTACCCGGGTGCTGATCTGCGGCGGGTCGACCTGATCGACGAGCGCGGACTGAACCGGGCCGTGCTCGCCCAGCTGGCAACCTGCTCGTTCATCGATCGCCAGCAGAACGTCGTGTTTCAGGGTTTCACTGGCTCGGGAAAGTCCTACCTCGGCTGCGCCCTGGCCAAGCAAGCCTGCACCCACCGGTACCGGGCGCACTACATCCGAATGCCCGACCTGGAAGAGGCCTGGGCGCTGGCGAAAGACCGACCGCAGGGGCAGACGAAGTTCCTCAAGAAGTACGCCGCGTTCTCGCTACTCGTGATCGACGAATGGCTCCTCGACCACCCCGATGAGGCGATGCGCAGCATGCTGCTCGAACTGCTCGAGCGCCGCTACGACACCGGATCCACCGTCTTCTGCACGCAGTACGCGAAGAAGGACTGGCACCAACGCCTGGGCTCCGGGGTCCACGCCGACGCCATCATGGACCGCATCGTCCACAGCGCCATCTGGATCGACACCGGCACCCACAACATGCGCGAGCACGCCGCCGCGCACCAGTAGCGAAGACCCCGCTGGGGGGTCGGTGGCCCCGACAGTCGCGATCACCGGCCCCCAACGGCAATACTGCTGGCCCCCGAACGCAATATCCGGTGGCCCCCAAGCCTCAAAATACTCACCTCGTTCTGATCCGCGGCCGACACCCGCA
>NZ_KV823856.1:0-1716 GCF_001815995.1 Dietzia sp. HMSC21D01
CTAGGAGCGTGGGTCAGTAACACGCCAGTTCAGGTCCGCTGATGGGGCGGGTTCGGCGGGATAATTGTCGTCATGGGCGAGGAAGGGTTGTTCGCCGCCGAGGAGTTCCGCGTCGAGCGGGCTGACCGGCAGGGCGAGGTCGAGCCGGTGGGCGCAGGCAAGACATTTCGGGCGTTCGACCCGGGCCAGGGGTTGTTGCTGCCGCCGTCGCTGGATGACTGGCTTCCGGCCGATCATCTGGCACGGTTCGTGGCGGATCTGGTCGATGGGCACCTGGATTTATCGCGGATCTACGTCTCCTACCAGGAGGGGCGCGGGGCCCCGCCGTACGATCCGCGGTTGATGGTGCGGTTGCTGATCTTCGGCTACACCACGGGGGTGCGCTCCTCCCGCGGGATCGAGAAGGCCTGCACCGACATCGTCGCTTTCCGGTGGTTGGCGGCCGGGGCGGCCCCGGACTACCGCGCGATCGCCAGGTTTCGCAAGAGGCACCTGGCCGCGCTGGGCAACCTGTTCTTGCAGGCGTTGGCGTTGTGCCAGGCCGCCGGGATGGTCACGCTTGGACAGGTCGCGCTGGATGGGACGAAGCTGCGGGCGAACGCCTCCAAACGCAAGGCCATGTCGTACGCGCGGCTGACGGACAAGGAGAAGGTACTGGCCCAGGAGGTCTCCGATCTGCTGGCCGCCGCCGAGGCCATCGACAAGGCCGAGGACGCCAAGTTCGGCAAGAACCGGCGCGGGGACGAGCTGCCCGATGAGCTGGCCCGCCGAGAGTCTCGCCTGGTCAAGCTGCGCCAGGCCAAAGCTGCTCTGGAAGCCGACGCCGCCGCCGATGCGGCGGAGAAGGCTGAGGCTAAGGCCCGCGGTAAGGGCGAAGACGAAGACACCGTCGCGCAGAAGGCCGCTGAGGCCGCCGAGCGCGCCACGCCCAGGCCGAAGGCCCAGCGCAACTTCACCGACCCGGAGTCGAAGATCATGCTCACCGGGGACGGGTCGTTCGCTCAGTGCTACAACGGCCAGGCCGTGGTCGATGCCGCCCATCAGATCATCGTGGCGGCCGAGGTCAACGACTGTGCCGCCGACGTCGGCAACCTCATCCCCATGACCGAGCAGGCCATCAGCAACACGGGGCAGGCCCCGAAGCAGATGCTCGCCGATGCCGGGTACTGCTCAGCCGCGAACCTCGCCGCCTCCGCCGAGGTCACCGGCGAGCAGGGCACCGAGTTCTTCATCGCCACCGGACGACAGCGCAGCGGGGAACCGGCGCCGATCGCCCCCCGGGGACCGATCCCGGCCAGCGCCACGGACAAGCAGCGCATGGCCCGCAAGCTCGCCACGAAGAAAGGCCGAGCGGTCTACGCCCGGCGCAAAGCGATCGTCGAACCGGTCTTCGGACAGATGAGCACCCTGCAGAACGGCAAGCAACTCCTGATTCGCGGTCTGGACGCCGCCCGCGGTGAATGGCTACTGCTCGCTGCCTGCCACAACCTGCGAAAGCTCCACGGTCATATCGGCGCCACCGGGCTCGGCGGCCTCCAGATCGCCTGAACTGGCAGGCCCGGGCGACCTACAGGCTGACCCGCGGACTGAACGCCATCACCGCGGCTTCGCAAACCGAATACCTGGCCGCCAGTGACGCCGGCCCGAGCGCAACGCTCTCACGCACTCCGCCGTACTCTCGGCGCGCTTCGAGCCATTACTGACCCATGCTCCTAG
>NZ_KV823857.1:0-2754 GCF_001815995.1 Dietzia sp. HMSC21D01
ATGAATCTAATACGCAGACCTTCCACCTAACGGTGCCGAGTTGTAGATTGTGCGAACTCTGTACCCCACCGAACCGTTCCCCACATTCGTATCGGTCAACCCCAGCGCGACCTGCGCGTGGGTGGATCTCGGGCCTGCGCTTCGTTGCTTGCGCCACCTTGACCGCAGGGAAATGACGGAATGGTGGAGCAGGTCGCCACCTGCGGACCGTTGTCGAGACTCGTGTTTCATACCACGCGTTCGCACCACGCGGAGCCCCTCCGGACGGTGCAACATGCCGCAGCAACTATGGTGCACCATAGGGTGGTGTAACTCAGGCAATTCCCGTCTCGAGAGCCACCAGCGCGACATTCAAAGCAATGATTACAGCAGCGATCGCCCAGCCCAGTAATGTTGTTTCGCGCGCATTGACCGAGGCGCCCATGAGGGATTTTCGGGAAGTGAGCCACACCAATGGCACCAGCGCAAACGGGATGCCAAACGACAGAATTACCTGGCTCAGAATCAGCGCGTACGTGGGATCAACCCCGGCTGCTAGCACAATAATGGATGGGATAATGGTGATGAGCCTGCGGGTGAGGAGTTTCATCCGGGTACGAAACAGGCCCCCCATGATGTCGCTGCCCGCGTAGGCGCCAACGGCAGTTGATGCGAGCCCTGAAGCCAATAGCGCGATTGCGAACATAAGACTGGCTGTCGTGCCGAGGGTGTTCTCGATCGCAGCGTGAGCCCCTTCAATAGTCTCAGTGCCCGCCACTCCGGGGAGCACCGATGCCGCCACAAGCAGCATCACTAGGTTCACTGACCCGGCGATCGTCAACGCGATAGTCACATCTACCCGGGTTGCCCTGATTAACCGGGAAAGCGGGTAGGTCCTCTCTGTACCGAACCTGTCACGGGCGAGTGAGGAGTGCGCGTAGATTGCGTGCGGCATGACCGTTGCCCCGAGAATACTTGCTGCCAGCAACACCGATTGGGCGCCGTCGAAGCGGGGGATCATGCCACCTAGTACTGCACCAGGCTCGGGCGGAGCAATGAACAGGCCGTAACAGAACCCGATGACGATCACGAGCATAAGGCCGATAATCGCGAACTCAAACGTTCTTGCTCCACGTTGAGCTTGCAGCAAGAGAAGCCCTGTGGAGATGACTCCCGTGATAACAGCACCGGCAACAAGGGGGACATCGAACAAGATCCACAGCGCGACGGCGCCCCCGATGACTTCAGCGACATCGGTAGCGATCGCGACGCATTGGGCCTGCAACCCATACAGGACACGCCATGCCCGGTTGGCGATGCGCTGACCGAGAAGCTCAGCCATGCTCGACCCAGTAACCAACCCGAGCTTGGCCGAAAGGTACTGGACCAGCCACGCCGCTGCGTTCGCCGCAACAAGCACCCATACCAACAAGTACCCGAACTGAGCCCCGGCAGACATGTTGACGGCAACATTTCCAGGGTCAAGGTAGGCCACACCCGCGACTAGGGCCGGGCCCAACAGCCATGCTCGGCCCGATCCCCGAGCTCTCAGCTGCAGTTTTGTCTGTGTCCCCACTGTACGAGCCCCCTTATTCCACTCCCTCATACGTTCTTCGGACGGACGTCTACCCGAGCCCGTTGTCGCCTGGCCACCAAGACGTATGGCCAGATCGACCGTAGCGCACGGACCAGCAACGGTTTGACCTGCGATGTTTCAAGTCTCCGGAGATCGCGCAAGACAAGACGATATGAAACTGTTACCGTTTCGAGAGTAATCGGAGACCGCCCGCGGCCAGCCGGAAGCATCACCACGTCAAAGGAATCAGCATGTCGAACTCTTCGCGGGCTGTACCGTTCGCCGATCTCATGGTCTCGCTCGGTGTCGAGACCACTGCGTCCCCTGCCGGCCGGCATCGGGCCCGCCACTCTGCGGGAATCGGCCGCATGGCTGCCACCACCCTGGCCGGCGCGGCGATTGCTAGCGGTGCAGCACTGAGCGCCACGCCTACCGCCTCCGCCCAATCGTCTGATCTCGACCAGGTCGGACAGATGGTCCAGGAGGTCGGCGCTCAGCACGGCATCGGGGCCGAGCAGGTCCGCGCGTACGCCAGCCAGATTCCCGGGCTAGATCAGCTCGGGCTCGGTTCTTTGCAGCTGCCTGGCAGCGTCGACGCACACAAGCCGACCGACGGTGTTGTCACTTCGAGCTTTGGCCCCCGGTGGGGCTCCAACCACAGTGGCACCGACTTCGGCGCTCCAATCGGTACTCCCTTGTACGCGGCCAAGTCTGGCACTGTCGTGGCTTCCGGGCCCGCCGCCGGCTATGGGCTGTGGATCCGCATCCAGACTGACGACGGCTACCTCCTGGAGTACGGCCACAACAACGCCAACTACGTGTCCGTGGGCGAGCGGGTCACTGCCGGCCAGGTGATCGGCGAAGTCGGCAACCGGGGTGACTCGACCGGCCCGCATCTGCACCTGGGCGTGCAGAACCCCGCCGGCCAGTGGATCGACTCGGTGTCGTGGCTTGCGACGAACGGTGTCATCATCTGACGGATGCGCCCACCGCGGCGGTCTCGGCGAACCGGAGGTCCCAGATATTGACCGCTTTGGTCCCGGGTCTACCGTGAACGGCGTGCAGAGGTTCTTTCGTGCGATCACGTCGGGATGGCTGATCGCCGTTATCGCCGTCGCGCTTTTTGTGTACGCGTGTTTCACGCTGCTTGCACCGTGGCAGTTGGGCAAGAATGAGGATCTACAGGCACGCAACTCACA
>NZ_KV823858.1:0-15793 GCF_001815995.1 Dietzia sp. HMSC21D01
GGGACTCAGGCGGCGGTCATCTGCGCGCACCGCTCCCACAGGGCGGCCGCGACGTCCGGGTCCCGCGAGGCGCGCGTGGACCGCACTGTCGTCGGGTACCCGGTGAGCTCACCGGGGCCGTCGGGGCCGATGTACGCGCCGCGCCGCACGGACTCGACCGTCGCCGCGTACAGCTGCGGCAGCGCGCCCCGCTCGGCCGGCTGCACCAGGTACGGGATCTTCTCCACGCCCTTCATGACCAGGTCCTGCACGCGGCTGCCGCTGCGGTACTGCAGGTTGGTCGCCGAGTACCCCGGGTGCGCGACCACCGCCTTGAGCGACGACCCCGCCAGCTCGAGCCGGCGTTGCTGCTCGTACGCCAGCATGACGCAGGCCAGCTTGGAGGCGGCGTACGCCGTCATCGGCGAGTAGCGGCGGCGGGTCCAGTCCAGGTCGCCCGGGTCGACGGAACCGAAGCGGTGCATGATCGACCCCAGCCACACGACCCGGTCGGTGAGCGCCGGCGCGAGCAGCTCGGTGAGCGCGAAGTGGCCCAGCACGTTGACGCCGAACTGCATCTCGTGCCCCTGTGCGGTGCGCGACCGCGGGATGTTCATCAGGCCGGCGTTGTTGATGAGCGCGTCCGGCGCCCGGCCACCCAGGACCTCGCCCGCCGCCCGCACCGAGTCGAGGTCGGCCAGGTCGAGCTCGACGACCTCGGCGCGCTCCGGGTGCGCGAGCCCGGCGCGGACGGCCTCGGCGCGTGTCGTGTCGCGGCAGGCCATGACGACCCGGGCGCCCACCTCGGTCAGCGCCCGGGTCGCCTGCAGGCCCAGGCCGGAGTTCGCCCCGGTGATGACGAACGTCCGGCCGGTCTGGTCGGGGATGTCAGCAGTGGTCCATCGGCTCATGCGGGCCAGGGTACGGCCGCCGGCCGCGTGGCGGGGGCGGCTCACCGCGCGGCTCACCGCGCGTGGCGGCGGTTTTCCAACCGCTCACCGCGCGCGGCGGCGGCTCAGTCCCACGTCGCGGTGTCGGGGTCGACGCCGTGGGCGCGGGCACCCGCCTCGACCGCCGCGACGAGCCAGTCCGTCAGGCCGGGCTCGAGGGCCTCGTACGTCGCCGCGAACCGCTCGTCCTGCCGGTACATGCGCGCCAGCAGCACCTGCATCGACCGGGAGCAGTCGTAGAACTGCGAGATCGACGCCCGGTGTCGCTCGACCAACGCGGCCGCCTCCGCCGAGCCGGGATCCACCCCGGCGCGCTTCGCGGCGGCCAGGTCGGCGTTCAGCGACTCCGTCTCGGCCTTGACCCGCTTCCACTCCTCCTTGCTCATCTTCGCCGTGCGCTGCTGCGACTGCTCCCACTGCGGGGTGTCGCCCCAGCGCTCGGCGGCTTCGTCCTGCCAGTTCGGATCCCAGTCGGTGCCGAAGATCTCGGCCCGGTCCTCCGGGGTCAGGGGTGCGTTCACGTCGATCGCCTCCTTCAGGCGGTCCACTGCGGAGACCATCTCCTGCAGGTGAGAGATGCGCTCGACCAGCAGCCGACGCTGGCGGTTCAGGTGGGCGCGCTCGTTGACCTCGGGGTCGTCGAGCAGTGCGCCGATCTCCGCGAGCGGGAAACCCAGCTCCCGATAGACCAGCACGCGGTGGAGCCGCGCGATGTCGTTGTCGTCATACACGCGGTAGTCCGACCACGTCCGCCCGCTCGCCCGCGCCAGCCCGATCCGGTCCCAGTGGTGCAGGGTCCGCACGCTCACGCCGACCAACGCGGCGGCCGCGCCCACTGTGAGCCCGGCCGACCCGCGAGTCCCGTCCGGAGCGGGCGTGCCGTCACCTTCGTGCGTCGTCATCGATCCAGCATCTCTCACACCGACGAGCGTGGGGCCTGACGCCGCGTCAGGGTCAAGCATCGGGTGCGTGGATTGACAAATCATGCCGGGGTGTACAGCGGCGCGTACTCGCCGGTAACCTTGGCGGGCATGAGCCGACCTGCGCCCCGCGTGTACGACCGCCTCCGCGACCTCGTCGCGATCCCCGAATTCCGCGCCGACCCGTCGAGTCGCCCGTCGTCGACCATCAACGAGGTCTTCACCGGCGAGCCGCTCGCGGAGATCCCCGCCGGCACCGCCGACGACGTGGTCGCCGCGGTGGAGCGGGCCCGCGCCGCCCAGGTGGCGTGGGCCGACCGCGACGTAGCCGACCGCGTCGCCGTGATCACCCGGTTCGCCAAGGAGGTCATGCGCAACCGGGCCGAGCTCATGGACATCGTCCAGGCCGAGACCGGCAAGAGCCGTTCGTCGGCGCAGGAAGAGGTCCTCGACTGCCTCATCACCGCCCGCCACTACGCTCGCACCGCTCCCGGCCTGCTCGCGCCCAAGCGGGTCCAGGGCATGCTGCCCGGGTTGACCAAAGCCGTGGTCCGCCGCCAGCCCAAGGGCGTCGTGGGCGTGATCGCGCCGTGGAACTACCCGCTCAACCTCGCCGCCACCGACGCACTCGCCGCGCTGATCGCCGGCAACGCCGTCGTGATCAAGCCGGCGTCGATCACCCCGTTCTGCGCGCTCGCGGCGGCCGACATGTTCTACCGCGCCGGCCTGCCACGCGAGCTGTTCCAGGTGGTCCCCGGTGCGGGCGGGACCGTCGGCGGCGCGATCGTCGACAACGTGGACTACCTCATGTTCACCGGTTCCACCGCGACCGGCCGCACGCTCGGGCGCCAGTGCGGCGAGCGTCTGATCGGATTCTCCGCCGAACTCGGTGGCAAGAACGCCATGATCGTCACCGCGGGCGCCGACCTCGACCGCGTCGCCGAGGTCGCCACGCGCGCCTTCTTCTCCAACTCCGGCCAGCTGTGCATCTCGGTTGAGCGCCTCTACGTGGAGAAGTCCGTGGCGGCGCAGCTGACGGAGAAGCTCACCGCCCGCGTCAAGGCCATGAGCGTCGGCCCGGGGTACGACTTCGAGGCCGAGATGGGCAGCCTCATCTCGCAGGACCAGCTGGACACCGTGAGCGCGCACGTCGACGACGCCGTGTCCAAGGGGGCCCGCGTCCTGGCCGGCGGGCGGGCCCGGCCCGACCTGGGCCCCCTGTTCTACGAGCCCACCCTGCTGGCCGACGTGCCCGAGGACGCGACCTGCTTCGGCGACGAGACCTTCGGCCCGGTGGTGTCGATCTACCCGGTCGACTCCGTCGAGGAGGCGATCGCCGAGGCCAACAAGACCGAATACGGGCTCAACTCCTCGGTGTTCGCCGCCACGGACGCGGAGGGCGAGGCGATCGCGGCGCGCCTGCGGACGGGCACCGTCAACGTCGGCGAGGGGTACGTCGCGGGCTGGGGTTCGGTCGCCGGGCCGATGGGCGGCATGGGCGCCTCCGGGGTCGGCCGCCGGCACGGTGACGAGGGCCTGCTCAAGTACACCGAGGCCCAGACGATCGCCACGCAGCGAGTGATGCACATGGGCGGGCCGTCGTTCCTGCCGCGTAAGCGGTGGCAGCAGGTGCTCGCGCCCGCGACCAACGCGATGCGGTTCCTGCCGGGGCGGTAGCCCGACTACGGGCCGGGGCTACGCAGGCCGGGCGTGCTTTCGCCCGTCGGCGGCCCCGCGCTTCCGCCCGCCCGATACGCAGCCGCTCCTCGCGATGGCGTCTCGCCCACACTTCGGGGCAGGCGAGACGCCATCGCGAGGAGCGGCTGTGTGAGTCGCGTACATCTGGAGGAGCGAGACGCCAGGGAGGCGTGCGGCTGCCCAGGATTCCGCGGGAGCGAGACGCCGGGCTCGGGAGCGAGACGCCGGGCCCGGAAGCGAGACGCCAAGCCCGGGAGCGAGACGCCAGGGAGGCGTGCGGCTGGCCGGGGGCGGGCGGAGGCCAAGGGGTCGCCGGCCCGTTGCCCCGGGTCAGCCGGTCAGTCAGCTGCCGCTGCCGCTGCCGCCACCCCGGCGCAGCAGCACGAACGCGCCGCCGATGAGCAGGACGGCCAGGCCGCCGACCACCCAGATGACGGGATTGACCCCGGAGCTCTCGCCGGAGGTCTCGTCGGCGACGTCGGCCTCGGTCGCATCGGCGTCCGCGGACTCGCCACCGGCGTCGGCAGCCGTGGCCCCACCGGCAGCGGAACCCTCAGCCCCGGCACCGCCCTCGCCGCCGGCTGCACCGCCCTCGGCACCGGCGACGGTGAACACCGAGGACCCGCTCACGACGTGCCCGTCGGCCGAGGTGACGCGATAGCCGACGGTGTAGGCGCCGGGCGCGAGGTCGTCGACGCGCGCGGTGACGGTCTCGCCGTCGACCATCGGCTCGCCGGCCACGCGGTTCGCCCGGTCATCACCGGCGGTGACGGCGACGGAGGCGAAGTTCCGGTTGACCTCCTCGTTGAAGGTCAACACGATCTGCTCGGGCGCCGCGTCGAGCTGCGAGCCGTCCTCCGGGTCTACGGAGATCAGCACGGAGTGCGCGGCCGCGACGGGCGCGAGCAGCACGGCGGGGGCGGTGACGCCGCCGAGCAGCGCGGCCGCCACCGCGACGGAGGCCAGACGCCCACCAAGCGCCGGACGCCCACCAAGCGCCGGACGCCCACCCAGCGCCCGACCACCACGCTGCACCGGACGACAGCGGAGCTGGGTCACGCCTTGACCCCCAGGCGGGCCAGGACGTCCTTGTTCACGCGGTCGAGCTCGCCGGAGATCGAGGAGTGGATCTCGCGCCGCTGGGCGGTGGGCGTGGTCTCGGCGGTCTCGACGGCCGTACGCAGGTCGGTCAGGCGTTTGCGGGTGGAGGCGACGAAGTCCTTGACCTCCCGCTCGCCACCGCGGCTGGTCTCGAGCTGGTCGAGGGTGCGCTCGAGGCGGACGATCCGCGCACCCAGGGCGGCACCGGGGCCGGTGGCGTTGATGCCGGCGGCCTTGAGATCGACGCCGCCGGCCCCGGCGGTATTGTCGGAGCTCTGCACGTTGGACACGACCTTGTAGAGCAGTGGCAGCAGCACCGGGGTGGCGACCTGGGCTATGTTCAGCCAGCGCTGGACGTCGTCCTTGTTGAGCTTGGTGCCCTTGAGCTTGTCGAGCTCCATCTCGGCCAGCTGGTACTCGTGCTTGCGGCCGGCGGCGTCGATCTTCTCGGCGAGCTTCCGGTCCTTGGCCAGGATCTTGGCCTCGCGCTTGATGGTCTTGCGCTCCTCCTTGGCGTGGACCTTCTCGGCCTTCCGGTCCCGCTTGGCGGCCTTGCGGTCGAGCTTGTTCTGCTTCTCGGCGCGCTTCTCCTCCCGCTTTGCCCTGCGGTCGGCGTTCTTGCCCTCGAGCTTGGCGCGCTTCTTGGCCTCCGCCAGCTCCACGCGGTGGGCCTCCCTGGCCTGCTTGCGGGCCTCCTTGGCCGCGAGCTTGGCTTCGGTCATGGCGGTGGACTTGAGCGCCGCGGCATGGGCCCGGAGTCCGGCACGCTTGTCGCGGTAGGTCGTCAGCTTGCCCATGGGCGTCGATCCTTCTCTCGTCGCGAACATCAGGCCACCAGCCTAGGCGAATTGCCGGGCACTGAGGACCGGACCGTCGTGCACTGGGCGGCTGGGCCATGATGGACGGCGATGGAGGACGCCGAGCGCACCACGGGCCGGGTCCCCGACGCGGCGGTGGTGGGACCGGCGTCGGGGGCCAGATGTCTGCACCGAGTGGCCCGGGAGCGCGACGCCCGGCCGGGGTGGTGGCGGACCGCGCCGATCGACGAGGGCGTCAGGCTGCGCGCCATGGCTGCGGCGGATCGCCGCGCGGGACTGAGGGAGCGCGCGCTCGCGGGCGCTCGCCCCGACGCCGCGGTGGTGGACGTGGTGGGGGACCACTGGACGGATCTGCCGGGGGACGTACCGGGTGACGACGACGAGGAGGAGACCCTCCGGGCGTTGGCCGATGGGGCGACTCTGGTGTGGGGCGCCGCCCTCCCCGCCGATGAGGGCAGTGGTCGGGCGGGCCTGAGGTGCACGTTGGCGGCCGTGCCAGGGGGCGGGTACGCGCCGGTGTTGGTGGTCAACCACAAGGTGGTCGATCCGAGGCGGGGCAAGGGGTCGGCGACGGCGACGGTGACGCGGCTCCTCGACTGGGCGCCGGAGCCCGATCCTTCCCTGCGGGTACGGCGCCATCCGGCGGACCTCGACCGGCTCGTCCACGCCTGGCGTCTGCTCGAGACCGCGGGGCACGCGGCGTCGAGTCCGGTGGGTGCGGTGCTCGGGCTGGGCTCGGCGAGGGCGGTCGTGCACGACCTCGAGCCCGTGCTCGACCCGGCCGACCGCACCCACGCCACGCGACTGGCGGTGGTGCGCGGTGAGCTGGACACCGCCCCCAGCCGGATCGGCGAATGCCGCACCTGCCCGTGGTGGGAGGGGTGGGACGACCGGGACGGGCCCGTCGAGGGGTGTCGCGACCGGCTGGTCCTGTCCGATGACGTCAGCCTCGTCGTCGGCGGCGGACAGGTGGGGGCTCTGAGGGCGCGGGGGATCCGGACCGTGGCGGAACTCGCGGAGGCCGGGCCGGACCGGCCGACCGACTGGAACGGCGAGCCGTACTCCGACGCGGTCCTGCGCGCGCGGGCGCACCGCGACGGCGAGGTCGTGGTGCCCAAGGTGGCGCGGCCGACGATCCCCCGGGCGGACGTGGAGGTGGACGTCGACCTCGAGAGCCACCTCGACGACGGCGCCTACCTGTGGGGCACGCTGCTCACCCTGAGGGACGGGCGGCCGCTCGAGGATGAGGGGTACCGGCCGTTCGTCACGTGGTCTCGACTGCCGGACGTAGACGAGGGGCGGGCGTTCGCGGAATTCTGGCGCTGGCTCACCGGGATACGGGACCGGGCGGCAGGGCAGGGGCGCTCGTTCCGCGCGTACTGCTACTCACGGGCCGCCGAGAACGGCTGGCTCCTCTCCTCGGCGAGCAGGTTCGGCCCGGAAGGCACCCTCGCCGTCGTCAAGGGGGTCCCGGGCGTCGCCGAGGTGCGACGCTTCATCTCCTCTCCGCTGTGGGTGGACGTTCACGAGGCCGTCGCAACCCAGTTCGTCTCCACGTCCGGCCTGGGCCTGAAGGTGGTCGCGCCGGTCGCCGGGTTCACCTGGCGCGATCCGGAAGCGGGCGGTGAGGCCTCGCTCGGGTGGTACCGGGACGCGCAGGCGGCCCGGGGTGTCGAGCGTGAGGCGGGAAGGCAACGGATCCTGGAGTACAACGAGGACGATGTCCGGGCCACTCGCGCTGTGCGCGAGTGGATCTCCCGCTCGAGCCGGGATGGCTACTAGCTCTGAACGTTCGTCCACTTCGGATTTTGGACCCCTCATGCGCGGGTATTTCGCGGTGGCCGCGCAGTGTGTTCTCGGCGGAATGATTAGAATTGTTAAATCTCGCCGAGTGCCGGCGCATCCCGCCCGAAAGGAATACTGACCCATGACGAGTCACATCCGCGCCGCTGCAGCCCTCGCCGTCTCTGCTCTCGCCCTGACCGGCGGAGTGGGTCTGGCACACGCTCAGTCCTCCGCCCTCGGCTCGGCCGAGGAGGGGACGGGGGAGGTCGGCCCCGGATCGATCGACACCTCGGGCTCCGCATTGCTCGGCGAGCCGACCTTCGGCAGCCTCGCCCCGGTCGTGTCGCAGGGCGTGGGCTCGGTCAACGCGGCAGCGGGTTCCGACGCCGTGAGTCCCGCGCCGGGTACCGGCTCCGTGGACACCACCGGTTCCCTCCTCGGCGAGCCCACCTCAGGCTCCCTGGTGCCGGCCGTGGCGTCGGTCGGTGACGCACTGGGCTCCGATGGGGGTCCGGCAATCGTCATCGGCTCCGATGGCGGTACGGATTCGCTTGGTGGATCCGGTTCGCTCGGGCCGGTGCTGCTGGTCGGCGGCTCCGCCGCTGTCATCGGGGCGGGAATCTACTTCGCGCCGCAGATCGAGCAGGCTCTGACGGACGCGGGAATCGTGCTGCCGCCGCTGCCCCAGTTCTGATCCTCCGGGGCCTCCTCCGCCCCGTACTGTTTCCGCTCTCGAGGCCCGCTCCCGACGCCGGGGGTGGGCCTCGAGGCATCGGCGGTGGTGTAATCACGGGAAGAAGCGTGACCGGATCCGCCCGGACGAGGCCAGAATCGCAGGCCGAGAATAGTTCTCGGGCCAGATTGTAACTAAGAATTAACTAAGTTTTCTCCGTTGACGTCCTGAGTGCACCGACCTGCGGGCAGGGCGGTCGAAGCGGTTTCTCCATAACACTGTTTTGACGCCGTCAAACCCCGCCCGGGGTGGTTCGGCCACGAGCCTCCGCGCCTGGGGACCTTTTCCACACGAGGAGACGAAGAAATGACGTTCACGACCCGCAAGGTGGCCGCCGTCGCTGCCGCCACCGCTCTGGCCATCTCGGGCGCCACCGGCGTCGCCAACGCGCAGAGCGAGGGCAGCCTGGACGCCGGCAGCCTGACCGGCGGCTCAGGCGAGCTGAGCTCCGGCAGCGAGGGCTCCGGCGACTCGGCCGGCAACGGTTCGGTCCCGGAGGACCTGGGCTCGCTTATCCTGGACGGCAATGCCACCGGCAACGGCTCCCTCGATACCGAGGGTTCCCTGATCGGCGAGCCGACCACCGGCTCGCTCTCGGGCTCCTTGTCCGAGGCGATCGCCTCCTCCGGCGTCAACTCGCTCAGCCCGGCACCCGGCACGGGCTCCATCACCACCACTGATTCGCTTCTGGGGGAGCCCACCACCGGTTCGCTGGCCCCGATCTACGCTCCTATCGCGGGCTCGCTCGGCATCGGCGAGGGAGCCACCACCGTTCTCGGTTCGATGGAGGGGTCCCTCGGTGCCGGCTCGCTCCCCGGCGGCACCGGCTCGCTCGTTCCCGCCACCCTGGGGCTGGGTTCCGTCGCCGCCATCGGTGCGGGCATCTACTTCGCGCCGGAGATCCACGCCGCGCTCACCGCCGCCGGCATCGCCCTCCCGCCGCTGCCGCCGCTGCCGTGGGCCCCGGCCCAGGGTGCCGCTCCGGCCCCGGCTCCGGCCCCGGCTCCGGGCCCCGCCATCGACAACGGTCGCGGCTGACACCGGCTCGAACAGCACCGAGGCCCGCCCCGATCAGGGGGGCGGGCCTCAGTCGTCTGCGACGCTGCAGCGCGGCGCAATCCAGCGCGGCGCTCGAGGGGGAGCGCCGCGCTGCCGTGCGCGGCGCGCTGACTAGCGCGGCGCCATGCGCAGGGCGCCGTCCATGCGGATCGACTCGCCGTTGAGGTAGTCGTGCTCGACGATCGCGTTGGCCAGCTGCGCGTAGTCCGACGGGCGGCCGAGGCGCGACGGGAACGGGATCGCGGCCTCGAGGGACTTCTGGAACTCCTCGGTCAGGCCCTTGAGCATCGGGGTCTCGATGGTGCCCGGGGCGATGGTGTTGACCCGGATGCCGAACTGCGCGAGGTCGCGGGCGGCGCAGATGCCCATCGAGTAGACGCCACCCTTGGAGGCGGCGTAGGCGATCTGCCCGACCTGGCCCTCGTACGCGGCGACGGATGCGGTGTTGATGATGACGCCGCGCTGGCCGTCCTCGTCGACGGTGTCCTGGGTGGACATGGCCTCGGCGGCCAGCCGCAGCACGTTGAAGGTGCCCACGAGGTTCACGGAGATGCAGGTCTCGAACAGGTCGAGCGCGTGGACGCCCTTCTTGGAGACGATGCGGGCGGCCGGCGCGATGCCGGCGCAGTTGACCACGACGCGCAGCGGCGCGGCCTCGGTGGCGCGGGCGATGGCGGCCTTGACGTCGTCCTCGCTGGTCACGTCGGCGGCGATGAGGGTGATGCCCTCGTCGATACCCTGCTCGACGGCCTTGTCGATGGACTGCTGGAGGTCGAGGCCGAACACGACGGCGCCCTTCTCGGCGAAGGAACGCGCGGTGGCGTTACCCAGGCCGGAGGCGGCACCGGTGACGATGACGGAAGCACCCTTGATGTCCACGGGTGTTGTCCTTTCACTTGGGACTGCAACGAATGTCGGTTCCAGTGTCCCAGACCACGCCTCAGCGGACCGCGAAGCCCCGGCTCTGCCCCCGAACCGGGAACAGGCGGCCGTCGAACCCGCGGCCCGACGCGGTGTACACGACCCGGTACTCCCCGGCCGGGGTGCGCGGCGGGATGTCCCACGTGATGACTGCGTTGGTCACGGTGAGCAGCCCCTCGAACACGATCATCGTGGACCAGTCGCCGTCGTCGTGGACCCGAACCCAGCGCCGGCCGTCGCGGCGTTCGATCGTCAGGTAGGTGCCGCCGCGGCGCAGATCCGAGTTGGGGTGGGTGCCGCAGAACCTCACCAGGACGCGCTGCCCGACCCGGTACTCCGGCAGTGGCTGGTCCAGGACGTCGCCGAAGTTCCGCAGGGGGGCCGGGGTGTCGACGAGCGGGTTACCGAGCGGGGAGACGGGGATCTGTCCGGTGAGGTCCCGCTCGGAGGTTCCGGGATCCAGCGGCGTCCCCGCCCGAATCGAGCGGGCCAGGTCGGCGGCGATCTGCTGGATCGCGGGCAGGGTCCACGGCCCGAAGATCGTCGCGCCGCCCTCGTAGTTCTGGGCCGAGTACTCCTCGGGCGTGGTCACGTAGTGGCCGTACGCGTTGGAGTATCCCTGGACGGTCACGTGGTCCTCCGCCACGCCCAGTTCGGCCGCGAGCGTGCGCCGCAGCCGCAGACCCGCCACCACGGTGGGCTCGAAGCCCAGGGTGAACAGGTAGTGCGTGCCGAGGCGGACCAGGTGGAACGGGTACACGCGCTGCACGGCGTTCGGCACGAGCCCCACCGGGAGGAGGACGTCCTTGGGCGCGTGGGCCTCGCGCAGCCACCCGGGGATCACCACGTCGGTGAGGGCTTTGACCGCGGGGTTGCCGCCGCGGTCGCCCTCGGCGAACGGCAGCTCGTCCCCGCCGCCGCCGTCCTCCTGGCTCCCCGAGGCGAACGATGCTCCCAGTGCCGCGACGGCGGTGCGGTGGGTGCGCCCGTCGCCGGTGAACTGAGGGCCCACCTCGACGGCGGACATGTCGACCCACACGTGTCGCACGTCGATCCCGCCGCCGAGGGGGCGTACGTCCCTGCCCACCTGGTCGCGGGCGGCCGCGAACTGTCGTTCGCCGTTGATGCGGGTGTTGAGCCACTCGTCCGGCGTCGGCCCGCGGCCGGGTTCGAGGTCCAGGTTGGGGCTGACGTCTCCGGGGTTGGTCTGCGCGAAGGCGGTGACCAGGTGCGGCGTCACGCCGGCGAGGTAGTCCTGGCCCGCGACCTCCCGCTCCCAGTGCCAGGCGGCGTACCCCTTGTTGTCCGACGAGGCGATGCGGTTGTGCGAGGTCATGGACGTGGCGTGTGTGGCGAACCAGTTGAGGACGCCCACCAGCCGGCCGCCGCGGGTGATCTGCAGCGACTGCGACCGCGGGTCGATCCCCTCGGGGAAGTGGGCGCGCTCCTCAGGGGTGTCGCGCTCGAACGAGCCGCGGGAACGCTGGACGCCGGCGTCGCGGAGGGTGCCGGTGGTCACGCCGACCTCCGAGGGTGCGAGGTCGTGATGCGCCATCCGGACGGCGTCGACGATGCCGGCGACGTTGGCCTCGAACGTGACCGGGCGGAAGCCGAGCATCGACAGGTCGACCATCGGGTGGCCGGAGGTGCCGCCCGGGGCGACGTGGGTGTGCGTGGCGGTGATGACCACGTTGCCCTCGTGGTAGGTGCCGCCGAAATCCGCCGCCAGGCGTCGGAGGACCTCCTGGTGGATGGACTGGAAGATCAGGCCGATCTCGGCGGTGACGTGGAGGAACCGGGGCGACGACGGCGAGTCGGCGAACACGAAGGCGCGGGCCCTCTGCCGCAGGTGCAGCCCGACGGAGAGCTGCTCGGTGTCCGCGTACCCGTTCATGCCCGCGCCCAGTGGCTCTCCGGTCATGTCCCCGATGCCGCGGCCGACGTACAGGGCCGTGGACTGCGCTGAGGCGACGGCGGGCAGGACCGACTGCAGGGCCGCGATCCCGCCGAGGGCGGCGGCTCCGCCCAGGACGGTGCGGCGACTCATGCCGGTCGGAGTGCCGGTCTGGGAGTGGTCGACCTGTCGCTCGCCGTTGGACACCGAAGGGACCTCACTTCTCGCGCGGGTGCGCCGCTGCGGCGGACGCCGGGGCGGTTGCGTGAGTCACAGTAGCGTCTCGGACGACCGTCCGGGTGCGCACCACGGGCCGAGTGCGCACCACGGGCCGGGTCGGTTCCACGTCCCGGGGCCCGGCCGGTTCCACGGTCGCGGACCCCGGCGGCGGACAGGACGCGGCCCGGGCGGGGTGATCCCCACCCGGGCCGCTGTCAGCTCAAGAGAGCCGTGACGGGTCCGATTCCGTCAGCCCTTGGCGGCGGCGTAGCGCTCGGCCACGTCCTGCCAGTTGACGACGTTCCAGAAGGCCTTGACGTAGTCGGCCTTGACGTTCTTGTACTGGAGGTAGAAGGCGTGCTCCCACATGTCCAGCATGAGTAGCGGGGTGATGTTCACCGAGATGTTGCCCTGCTGGTCGGTGAGCTGCTGGATGACCATGCGCTGACCGATGTGGTCCCAGCCGAGGACGGACCAGCCGGAGCCCTGCAGGGTGGTCGCGACGGCGTTGAAGTGCGCCTGGAACTTGTCGAACGAGCCGAACTCGGCGTCGATCGCGGCGGCGAGCTCACCCTCGGGGCGGTCGCCACCCTCCGGAGAGAGGTTCTTCCAGAAGATGGAGTGGTTCGTGTGGCCACCGAGGTGAAAGGCCAGGTTCTTGCTCAGCAGCGGGGCCTTGCCGGAGATGCTGCCGTCCTCGCGGGCCGCGGCGAGCTGCTCGAGGGCGTCGTTGGCGCCCTTCACGTAGGTGGCGTGGTGCTTGGAGTGGTGCAGCTCCATGATCTCGCCGGAGATGTGCGGCTCGAGAGCGCCGTAGTCGTAGTCGAGATCGGGAAGAACGTACTCGGCCATAGTGGAGTGTCCTTTCAGTTGGGTGACGGGCAGCGCGCGGGGTCGACCCGTGGCGCCTGTCACGGCGTCCGTCTCCACCATAGTGATCTGCGGGCGAGCGCGTCGTCCGGCGCCGCGGTGGGCTCGCGGGCGGCCGCGGTGTCCTGCCATGATCAGAACCGTGGATCACTCCGATACGGTGGCCGTGCGCACCATCTCGGTCTCGGCCGTCATCCTGAGTCGGCCCGACGGCGCCGTGGTGACGGTGCGCAAGGTCGGCACGGACCGCTTCATGCTGCCGGGAGGCAAGTGGGAGACGGGGGAGTCGCCGCTCGAGTGCGCGGTGCGGGAGATCGACGAGGAGCTGGGGGTGCCCCTCACGCCTGACGCGTTGGAGTCGCTCGGCCGGTTCGACACGGCCACCGCCAACGAGCCCGGGTTCCTGCTGGTCTCTGAGGTGTTCTCCGCCCGGATGGACGGCGATCCCGAGCCGCGGGCCGAGATCGCCGAGGCACGGTGGGTGACGGTGGGCGAACTGAGGGAGATCGCGGCCCTGCCCGAGGACGACTGCGCGCCGTGGGCGCCGCTGCTGGTGCGGGTCGCGCGCGAGCGCCTCGGAGACCCGTCGGCGAGCTGACCTCGCCGCGTGCCGGGGCCCCGACCGCGCGCTGGCCGGTCAGAGGACGAGCAGGGCGATGAGCACGACCAGAAGGATGACGGCGAGCGCGACGGGCACCGCGATATTGCGGCGGCGGACGTGATCGCTACAGCCGGTCCCCTCGAACGGCTGCGGCTGATCGGCGTCGAAGATGGCGCGAAGTCGTTGGACTGCAGGCTGTGTGGCGGTCACGTCCAGATCCCCCTCGGTCGTACTGGCGACCACTGTAACGCGGACTATGGGATCGGTCACATCACGGCCGGATCTCGATCCCGCGACGCGGTTACCCTGGCTACATGGGCTGGCTACAGGACGCGATCAGACAATCCGCGATGCGACGGGCGACCGAGGTCGTCGACGCCGACTCGGCGCTGCCGGGCCGGGCGGAACCGGTGGTCGTGGCGCCGAAGAACATCGTCACGGGCAATCCGATGGTGCCGCCGTTCCCGGAGGGGCACGAGTCGATCGTGCTGGGTATGGGCTGCTTCTGGGGTGCGGAGAAGGTGCTCTGGCAGCTCGACGGCGTCTGGACCACGGCGGCCGTCTACGCCGGTGGGTGGACGCCCAACCCGACCTACGAGGAGACGTGTACGGGATTGACCGGCCACACCGAGGCGGTTCTCGTGGTCTTCGATCCCGAGGTGCTGCCCGTGGAGAAGCTGCTCGCGGAGTTCTTCGAATGGCATGACCCCACTCAGGGGATGCGTCAGGGCAACGACATGGGCACCCAGTACCGCTCGGCGATCTACACGACCACGCCGGAGCAGCTGGAGGCGGCGCGCCGCATCGCCGAGGGCTACCAGAAGGAGCTCGACGCCGCGGGCTACGGGCCGCTGACCACGGAGATCGGAATGCTCGACGAGGTCCGCTCCGGAAAGTACGCCTACGCTGAGGACTACCACCAGCAGTACCTGGTCAAGAATCCCGGTGGCTACGACTGCCACGTGCGCAGCGGGGTCGCCTGCCCCATCTGATCGCGGCCGTCGCGGCTCCGGCCTCCGCGGACGCCGCGACCCACGACCTCCGCAGGCGTCGCGGCCTTCGCAGCCGTAGCCCCGAACGCAGCCGCCCCTCGCGATGGCGTCTCGCCCGCTCTTCGGTGCGCGCGAGACGCCATCGCCGGGAGCGGCTGTGCGCGGACCCGGACATGCGAAAGGGCCCCCAGGATCTCTCCCGCGGGGCCCTCTCGTGCAGTCTGGGAACGTCAGATCACTCTGACGTCAGATCACATCGGGGTGATGTTCTCCGCCTGCAGGCCCTTGGCGCCCTGCGCGACGTCGAAGGAGACCTGCTGGTTCTCCTCGAGCGAGCGGTAGCCCGAGCCGTTGATGGCGGAGAAGTGGGCGAAGACGTCGGCCGAGCCGTCGTCGGGGGCGATGAAGCCGAAGCCCTTGTCAGCGTTGAACCACTTCACGGTACCGGTAGCCATAATGATGCCTTTCGAGAGTCGGTGCTCCGCTTGTCGGAGTACCGGGTGCTGCAGCAGAGAGCGTGCTGTGTGTTTCCCTGCGGTGCCGCACTGCCCTCTCGCAAGGGCGGTGGATCTACAGAAATACAACGAACGATTTCAACTACTGAGACAGACCATACACACGGCTGCGCGGTCCGTCACCCCCTCTGTGATGACGGATACATGAACGGCGCGTGGCGCAGGTCCGGTCCGGTCAGCAGGAGGCGGCGAGGACGAGGTCCGCGAGGACCGTTGCGTGATTGTGCTCGGTGTCCCGTGACGCATACGTGAGCACCAGCTTCCCGTCGGCCGCCCGGGCCGCGAGGCGCTCCACAGCCCCGGCCGCGGAAGGGCGGGCCAACTCGGCGCGGTACCGCTCGGCGAAGTCGGCGAAGTCCAGATCGCCGCCGTGGAACTCGCGCCGCAGCTCGGTCGACGGCGCCACGTCGGTACACCACTCGTCGTGGCGGAACGCGTCCTTGCGCACGCCCCGCGGCCACAGCCGGTCCACGAGCACCACGTACGCGTCCCCGGGATCGGCGCGGCCTGAGACGAGATCGTGGACGCGCACACAGCTCACGGACATGACCCCAGCATGTGCCACACCGCGCGCCCGCGCCATCCGCGGACGCGAGACCGGGCCACCTGCACCGCGCGCCCGCGCCACCCGGGCTGTGCCAGCATGGTCGCCATGACCACACCGCGGCGGCAGGGGCAGTGGCGCTGGGTCGCGCCCCCGCCGTGGCGGTCGCCAGTACCGACCCCGCGACCGCCCCT